>JBBAFX010000310.1:0-2500 GCA_041655195.1 Trueperaceae bacterium | reverse complement strand
CCATGCTCCCCGTAGGCTCAAGACCACGACGACTTTGTCCGGCGAAGTCCAGAACGTTGCGCCGTTAGCAAAGGTCTTCGGCAGATGCGGTTGAACCACGAGCGCCACACCTACAGATGCCAGTCGTTCACTTAGTGCGCTCTGCCAGCCTCCAGGTGGAAGGAGCGAGTACGACCTGAGGTCGGTCAAGGCGCCCATGAAACCGGTTGCGTCGTAAGGCTCTGTCCGTATAGTCCGAGCGGACAACTCCGCTTTCCGTAACCACGCAGCCAGCGCAAGGCTAGATGCCTCTTCGCGATTAGCTATGCGGAAGGCGTGCCCAGAGAGCTTGGCGTCCTTCAAGAATGCTAGTGACGCTACTCCGAAGTAGTTGCATAACTCACGTGCTTTATCTTCTGGCCGACGGGCGGCGGCAACCCATCCGAGCCTCGCCATGGAACGGAACAACTCCACGTCTACCAGTTCAGCTTCACGCTTGAGTAGTTCCTCTTCTTCCTCCTGCGCCAAGATCAGCCGATACTCTTCCTCAAGTCCGGTCCAAACGTGCGCAGGGACACCGGTCACTTTCTCTAGTTGGATGGCCGTTTCCGGTGTGATCGCCTTCTTGCCGTGTGCTATCTCGTTGATCGCCTGGGAGGGTCTACCCATCCTGCGTGCAAGGTCTGCTTGCGACATCCCCAAGTCCTCTAGAACTTCCATCAGATACTCACCTGGCGGTATCGCAAGGTCAGAACGCAAAGTCTGGCTAGTCACCATAGTGATTCGACACCTCCATGATCCTGATCACGTTAAGGGAGTCACCGACTACCTCGAAGATGAGGCGGTAGCGGTCAATGAGCGTCATCGACCATTGTCCTTTAAAGGAACCGCGTGAACGCCTCCGGCGCCGCTAAGAACTCCCGCAGCGTTTTCACGTGCTCCAGTTGGTCATACGGGGTCCGTACGATGCTCGCGCCCTCGAGCTGGTAGATGAGCGCCCCTGGGTACGCCATCAACATGGGCGAGTGCGTAGCCATCACGAACTGCGCGCCACGTTCCACCGTAGCCTTCACTAGCGCCAGGAACGCCAGTTGGCTCACGGGTGAGAGCGCCGCCTCGGGCTCGTCCAGCAGGTAGAGCCCTGCACCGGTGAAGCGCCCCTTACAGAACGCCAGGAACGACTGCCCGTGCGAGCGGGCGTCCAGATCGCCTTCGTAACGGGCGTCCATGGCCGCGGCCGACCCGGCGTACGGGCCCATGCGGCGTCGGCGCTCGCCTTCATGCTGCCCCTCGGCTTCAGCCGCTACGCGCGCAGCTTCGGAGCGGAGGTCCCGCACCATCCGGCGTTGGCGCTGCACGTAGCCGAAGTAATCCTCCGCCCGCATGAAGAGGCCGCGGCGGCTCCTCTGCGTCCACGTTAGGCGCAGCCCGTCCGCTAACGGCATGAGGTGGCTCAGGGTGCTATCGAGCTGCGCGTCGTCGTTGCTGCCCACGGTCGGCACTTCGGTCGCTAACGCCAGCGCTTCGAGCAGCGTGCTCTTGCCGCTGCCGTTCTCCCCGGCCAGGATGGTCACACCCGCGTCCAGCGCGACCTCAGAGGCGCCAGCAAGCAGAGGCAGGTTCAGCGGGAAGCCCGCCCCGGGCTGCTGAGCAGGCAGGCGCACTGACGTTAAGGCCATAGCCGAGCTTACAGGGCACGCGGGTGCGCCCCGTTAGAGCGCGCCGGACCGCTGGGCGACTCTTAACGTGCCGGTCCAGATGGGTGCGTGCGGCCCTGCGGTTGGAGCGTAAACACGCGGCCCGATGGCTTAACCTAGGCTCGTGCCCATACGCGATGAACTCATACAGCGGACCATCCAGCAAATAGCCGAGATGCTGGCGCGGCTCGTTACCGACCGCACGGCTCAGGAGATAACGGCCCCCGAGTTCACCGCGGCCGAACAGCAGCTCGACAACCTGTACCTAGCCAACCTAGGCACCAGCCGCGAGCTCATCCACAGGCTCGGCACCGAGGACCTGCTCGACGTTATGCGCAGCGCGGGCTCGGTCCACGCCGAGCGCGCCTACGTTCTGGGCGCCCTGCTCTCCACCGAAGCCGCGATGGTGGCGGCTTACGCTGGGGCGGACTCGGCAGAGGCCTACGCCATGCGCCACTCGGCGCTCGACATCCTGCTCGAGGCCGGCGCCGCCCGGCTGGGCGAACCCGATCTTCAGGAACGGGTGGACGAGCTGGTGCGGCACGTCCCGCACTCGGAGTGGCCAACGGAGCGCTTCGAGCGGCTGGTGCGTTACGAGACTGAACGCGGCGCCTTCGCCAACGCGGAGGACGCGCTCTTCACTTGGCTGGAGCGGGCCGGCAGCAGCGAGGAACGCCTGCGGGTGGCGGACGCCGCCGACGGTTACTACGCCGGCCTGGAGGCTCTCGAGGACGAGGACCTAACTAAAGGCGGCTTCTCCCGCGAGGAGATAGGCGAGGGCCGCGCGGATTTCGCTGAGCGCTTCGCGGAGCTGTTCAGCGGCG
>JBBAFX010000309.1:0-2510 GCA_041655195.1 Trueperaceae bacterium | reverse complement strand
GGGCCGATGACCTCGACGTCACCGGCGCGCAGTTCCGCAACCAGCACCCGGTGGACTCGCCCGCTCACGGCGTGCGCGTCAGCTCCAGCAGCAGCCATTCCCCGTCCTGCACCTCAGCGTCCAGGGTAAGGCCCTCCGGCACTGCGTCCCGCACCACCGAGCCAAGGCGCGTGAGGATGCCGGTGAGCAGCAGCTTGCCGCCCGGTAGTAAGCGCCGCGCGTAGTCGGCCATGAGCTGCGCGTGCAGTTCGGCGTAGAGGTTAGCCACCACCACGTCGAACAGACCCGGTAGGGTCGGCAGGTCCACGCTGCCTACAGCGAAGCGTGCGCCGGAGAGGTTGCGGCGCGCGTTCTCGCGCGCTACCGGGATGGTGGCCGCGTCCACGTCCACCCCGTAGGCTCTGGCTGCTCCCAGCACGTCGGCCGCGATGGTCAGGAGCCCCGTGCCCGAACCGACGTCGAGCACGGTCCGCCCAAGCAGGTCAAGCCGGCCGAGCGCGTCTAACGCCAGCCGCGTGGTCTCGTGGTGCCCCGTACCGAACGCGGAGCCAGGGTCGAGCCAGATGATGGCGTCGGCGTCGGCTGCCTCGACCTTCCGGTGGCTGGGCGCCACCACCAGCCGCCCAACGCGCACGGGTTCCAGGCCCGCCTGGTACTCGGCCACGTAGTCGCGCTCCGGTACCGGCTCCCACACGCCCTCCAGCGGCAGGGGCCGCTCGTCATCGAAATAAGCCACCAGGAAGCCGGGCTCCTCCACCAGACCGAGGCAGCCTAGTTCCCACAGCTGCGCCGCTTCCGGCGATTCGCCCGTCAGGTCCGGGATCCTGTACGCCTTCATCGCATCACCTTAGTCCCTCGTCGGGTAGTTCCGTATTCTCGTACCGTCGTGCCGGTGCTCAGGCCGTGACGCGTTCGTCGACCAGGCGGGCGTCGCGCGTGACGATCTCGAAGCCTAAGCGTTCGCCTTCCAGCAGGTAGAACTCGATGTCGTTCGAGCGCGTGCCGTTGCCAATGCTGCGCCGGTCATGAGCGCCCGTGGCGGTGAGGATCATGGTCTCCGCCAGGCAGGCGGGCACGTTGCCGTCGCCGAAGCGCAGGTCGATTCGGCTGGTCAGCGAGCCCGGGGGCCGCACCACGCCGCCCGGCACCAACTCCACGCCGGGCACGGTGAGCACCGAGTCGTCCACGTCTACTGGCCGACCCAGGTCGTAAACCCAGGCGCCCGGCTTGACGTGATGGGCGTAGATAACCGGGTTCGGGTCCGAGGTGGCGGTGAAGATGAGGTCGGCGCGCGCCACGGCTTCCACGTCGGTGGTGGCGAGGATGCGGGTGCGAGGGTACTTCTTGCGCAGGGTGTCAGCGGAGCGGTTCAGCCGCTCCCGGTCGCGCCCCACGAGGATGAGCTCGCCCACGTCGCCAGCGATCATGCGCGCCACACCGAACGCCACCACGCCGTTCGCGCCGACGATGGCTGCACTAGCGTCGCGCAGGTTGCCGCCCTGATGCTTGAAGCGGCGCAGCAGGCCCGGCACGGCGGCCTTGACCGTGGCGGCCGTGTAGGCACCGCCGTTGGTGACCACGATCTCGGGCACGGCTTCCTGTACGAGGCGCCCCTTCTCGCCCACGGTGGACCAGAAGGCGCCGAGCCCCACCACTTCGGCTCCGAGCCTGTGCGCGAAGCGGGCACCCAGGATGGCTATGCGCAGGGCTTCGTCGGGGTGCGTGCGGAACTGGTCGGGCATGACGGGTGCCGAAATGAGCAGCACGCGCATCTGCCGGCCGTCCGCCAACTGAATGCCCTCGATGACACCGTGGAACTGCGGCCGCAGGTTGAGGAAGAGGCGCTTGAGCCACTTCTCCGGTAGGATGCCGGGCTCAACGAGCTGCTTGACCACCCAGCGCAGCCAGCGGCTGGAGCGCGGCTGCCACACGTCGTCGTAAGTGAGCGGGTGCACCATGAAAGCGCAGAGCACGGTGTTGGGGTCGAGCCCGCGCACGGGGGGTGGTGCGCCGAGACGCGCCTCGGTGCCGTCGTTGATGCGGCTGAGCGCGCCCTTGTGACGCCACGCGAGGAGCAGCGCCGCCAGTACGAAGCCGGCCGCCAAGCCGCCCGCGATGCTGTTAGCTTGCGCCGCCAATACGCCCGTGAAGGCGAGCGCCACACTGCCGGCAACGCTGGCCAACGCCACGTAACCGCTGAGGGCCAGCACGGCGGCGTACACCGCGATAGCTGCCGCCCCGAGCCAGAAGGGCAGCACACCGAGCCCGAAGAGGGCGGCGAGCGCTCCCACCACCACGCCGTTGCCGCGACCTCGCGGCACGGACACGAGGCCCCTGAGTGGCACGGGGTGCAGGTGCCCGAGGATGACGCCGAAGAACGCCATGCCCGCGGCAGAGCCAAGCTGCACAGGCGCGTTGGCCGCGGCGCTGAAGAAGCCCGCGAAGCCGCCCGGTAGCGTTAGGGCTACGCCAGCCAGCGGATCGAGCGTCAGCGGCGCCAGGCCTATGCC
>JBBAFX010000308.1:0-2513 GCA_041655195.1 Trueperaceae bacterium | reverse complement strand
CCTACCTGGCGGGTCAGCCGGGGCGCGTGTACTCGCGCAAGGAGATCGAGAACAACGTGTGGGGCGAGGACCTGCCGCCTTCCTCGAACGTCGTCGATGTCCACATAGCCAACATCCGCGGGAAGCTGCGCGACGCCGGTGGCTACGGTGTCATCCGCACCATCCGCGGGGTTGGGTACGCACTGAAGTCGTGACCTGAGTGAGGCGCCGGCCGGCAGCGCTGGTTCGGGCTCCGCGGGTGTCGCTCACCTGGCGCGTGGCGCTGCTGACGGCTGCGGCCGTGGCGGTGCTGAGCGCGCTGACCATGCTCATCGCTTACCAGGTGGTGCGCTCCGGGCTCTATGAGGAGCTGAGGCGCACCATCAAGCAGGACGCCGCTACCGTAGCTGCGCTCTACTCCACGGGGGAGGGCAGCGCTTCCGGCCTGGGTGGTCCCACGGGCGGGGTGGTGCTGCAGATCTACGACGCCGCGGGGCGGTTGCTGGCCGCCAGCGTGCCGGAGTTCGAGTCCGCCACCGCGGCGCTGCCGCCGTCTGACGTTATGGGCGCGGCGCTGGTGCCTCTCTCCTGGAACGGCATGGTGGCCGGCCGGCAGATGGAGGCGGCGTTGGCGCCGTTCGAACTCGGTGTGGTGGCCGTGCTGATTGACCCGTCCTACATCGGGCCGGTGCTGGCCGAGGTGTCGCGCACGCTGTTCGTGGCGGCCATCCTGGTGGTGGGTCTCAGCCTGTTCGTGGGGTACGCCGTTTCGGCGGCGGCGCTCAGGCCCATCTCGCGTTTGGCGCGCCTGGCCGCCACCCTGGGGCCCGAGGACTTGGAACCCATCCGTTACGACGGCCCGCTCGACGAGGTGGGCCGCTTGACCTTCGCGCTGAACGGCTTGCTTGGGAGGCTGCGCGAGGCGCTCGACGCACAGCGGGTGTTCCTGGCGGAGACGAGCCATGAGCTGCGCACGCCTCTCACCAGCATGCGCGGCTTCCTGGACCGTGCGGTGCGCCGCGCTCAGCCCCAGAACCGCGACGATCTGCTGGACGCGCAGCGGGTCACAGGCACCATGGCGCGCTTGGTGGAGGACCTGCTGCAGCTCTCGCGCGGGCAGCTGGTGGTGGAGGAGGGCTTGCACCTGGTGGACGTGGCTCTCGACGTGCTGAAGCCCATCAGTGACGAGTTCCCCGGCGTGCGCGTGGAGGGCGAGGGTGGGGTGCTGGTGCTGGGCGACCCGGTGCGCCTGAACCAGGCCGTGCGTAACCTGACCGCGAACGCGGTGCGCGCTGCGGGCAGGCCTGGCGGGGTGCTGCTGCGCTTGGTGCAGCTGCCGGGGGAGGCGGTCGTGACGGTGGAGGATGACGGCGGCGGCATCCCTGAGGAGATGCTGCCGCACATCTTCGATAAGTTCTATAAGGGCGCCGGTGGGGGTTCGGGCTTGGGCCTGGCCATAGCGCGGCAGATAGCCGAGCACCACCACGGCGTGCTGAGCGTGAAGAGTCAGCCGGGAGAGACCGTGTTCGAGATGCGCCTGCCGCTGATCGAGGCGGTGGACGAGGAGTAGATGCCGGCTGCGCGCGGTCCGGTCGGCGTGCCGCTGCGGTGCTGGCGCTGTTACCACCGCTGTTGTCAGGGCTAGAGCCTGGGCAGCGTGACGCCCTTCTGGCCCTGGTACTTGCCCTTACGGTCGGCGTACGTGGTCTCGGGGCGCTCGCCCTGGAAGAAGAGCAGTTGCACTATGCCCTCGTTCGCGTACACCTTGGCGGGGAGGGGAGTGGTGTTGCTTAGTTCTAACGTGACGTGACCCTCCCAACCGGGTTCTAAAGGCGTAACATTTGCGACTATACCGCAACGTGCGTATGAACTTTTACCTAGTGCTATGACCATAGTATCATCAGGAATATGTAAGTACTCCACCGAGCGAGTAAGAACGAAGCTGTTAGGCGGGATGATGCAGGTTTCGCCCTCGTGCTCCACCAAGCTGCTAGTGTCGAAGTCCTTCGGGTCGACTACCGTGTTGAACGCGTTCACGAAGATGCGCCACTCCGGCGCGGCGCGCAGGTCGTAGCCGAAGCTCGAGAGGCCGTAACTGATCACGCCGTCGCGCACCAGCGCTTCCTCGAACGGGGTGATCATGCCTTCCTTGGCCCGCTCGCGGATCCACCAATCCGGTTTGATGCTCATGGTCGCCAAGTCTACCAGTGCTGTCCGTGGCGGGTTCGGCGGGTGGCTTCGTGGCGTCAGGCGCGTCTTTTTGGGCCTCGGTCATGGGGTGAGGGGGCGCGCGGGCAGGAAGCTGGCTTGCCATGCCTGATATGAGAGTGATATCATTCTGACACCATGACCAACGATCAAGAGGTCCAACCCGTCGTCCAGAACTTCAACAAGAGCCTCGCCGAGCGCGTGCAGGAGAAGCCCGTCGCCGCGGTCAACGGCTTCCTTATGCTCTTCCTCAGCCTCGCCGGCTTCGTAGCCTCCATCCTGCTGCTCATCTTCGGCATCGGCCCTGAGAGCCCCGACATGCCCAC
>JBBAFX010000307.1:0-2578 GCA_041655195.1 Trueperaceae bacterium | reverse complement strand
CAGCTCGGCTAGTTGCGCGAAGGAACCTTCCGCGCCCGCCTCATGGAGGGCTTCTAGCGAGAGCGCCATGAGCGCGCGGCGCGCTACGCGGCGCGCGGCGGTGGTCTCGGGTAGCGAGGCAGCTTGGACGAGCTCGATGTCGCCAGCCACCACGGCCCGCAGGTCGTCGTGTAGTTCGGCGCCGCGCTCGGGCCAGGTGCCGTCGTTGTTGGTTGCGCTGAGGGCCGCGGCGTCGCTAACCAGTCCGCTGGCCGCTAGCGCTACGCTGCGCACGTACTCCTCGTAATCGCCTGTCAACTCCGGCAGGGTGGCGGGCACGGGCGCGCCCTCCACGCCGAGGTGGGGCGCGATGAGCCGTATGGCCTGCGTGACCAAGCGGGCGCGGTCGCCAGGGGCGGCGGCGAGCTCAACCCGCCGGGTGCCACCCTCGTGGGCGAGCTCAAGCCTGAGGACGGTGCGTTCCTCGTACTGCTCGATGATGCCCGACACGGCTACGTCGACGCCGGCTCCGGAGCGCAGCAGCGTCGGCCCGGTCGGTCCGTTCCAGACGTTGCCGCCCAGCACGCGGCCCAGGTTGATGTAACCGTCGATGACGACCATGGGCGGTACCACGCCGGCGGCCACGTCGGGCCCGAACACCACGGCGTGATCACCGAACGCGGCGGCCACCTCGTCGGCTATGGCCACTCCGAGTAGCGGGTCCTGACTGTTGAACGGGTAAACGACCAGGCTTGAGGCCAGCGCGGCGGTCATGAGGACCAGCGCAGCGAGCGCGTGGACCGTGCGTAGAAGCGTTGCGGTGGTGCGCGTTAGCATCCAGGCTCCTCCAAATGTGGTCAGGCTAGCATGCAGCCTCGTGAGGAACGGATGTCCTGCGCTTCATTCCAGCAGTGCTTCGAACTCCTCCAGAACGGCCTGCGCCTGCTCTGCGGAGCGGCACACCACCAGGATGGCGTTCTGACCTGCCAGGGTGCCCACGATCTCTTCGCGGTCGAGCTTATCTATCACGAACGCTACGCCGGAGGCGTGCCCTTCGTCGGTGGTGACCACGATGATGTTCTCGCCCCTGTCCAGGTGCCGCACGAACAGCTTGAAGCGCTGCCCGAGTTCGTGCATGACGTCGTGTTGCTGCACGAGCGGCGTGGCCCGGTAGCGGTGCCGGCCGGGCGCGGCCGGTACGCGCACCAGCCGCAGTTCGGTGACGTCGCGGCTGATGGTGGCCTGAGTGACCTTGATGCCGTGTTCGGCCAGTCGCTCCGCAATCTCGGCCTGGGTAGAGATGAACTCCTCCTCGACCAGCTCGGTGATGAGGCGCTGCCGGTAATCTTTGCTTGGCATATTTATGCAGTATATCAGTAGGACTTACAGGATTCGTGGCCGGCAGGCTTGGCGTTACAACGCGTGCCCGTGTGCCCGAGTGCCCGCCCACGCGCCTTAACAACGGCGACCGCCGGCGAGCGGGGCCGCCGGCGGTCGTGGTTACCTGAGTTGGGCTTGCTTAGCTCAGTCTTCGTCGTCGAAGGGGGTGGGAGCGTAGTTGGCGGCCGGCTCGGGCTTGGGCGGCTCGGCTATACGGCGCAGCTCGTCCATGCTGGGCAGGTCATCGCCCCACTTCACGCGGTCGGTGGTTTCGAGCTCCTTCATGGCTATGGTGACGCTGTTCTCGGTGCGCGGCAGGTCGTCGATATCTAGCACGGTGGGCACGCCCAGCTTGAGCTGAGCGGCGCGCCTGGCCACGATCATGGAGAGCCGGTAACGCGAGTCGGTGAGTGCGATCAGGGTGTCGTAGCCTTCTTGTGCCATGTAACTTCAGTGCCTCCAAGCCGGCGCCGCAACCGCGGCGGAGCTGCTAGTGAACGTGGTGGAACCGTGGGCCCTGGCCGCAAAAGCGGCAGTTGTCAACGGTCAGAGCGCTGCATTCTACTACAAGTGCGCACGAGCGTCTCGCTTGACGCTACCCCGGCGCTGCGGCCTGCCGCTGGGGACCCACACGCGCAGTAACGCCAGTCCCCGCTCAATCCTCGCGCAGGAACTGGTCCACGCGCTCTTGGCTGAGGAGCCGCGCCCGCGAGCGCTCCGCCCGGATGATGCTCAGGAAGAGCGAGGCGGCCTCGTTCACGTCGTCGTTGACTATCAGGTAATCGAACTCGCGCAGGGCCCGGATCTCTTCACGGGCGCGCGCCAAGCGCTTCTGGATCTTCTCCTCGGTCTCGGTGCCGCGGCCGCGCAGGCGGCGCTCCAGCTCCGTCAGCGACGGCGGCGCTATGAAGATCATGACGGCCTCGGGCATGCGGCGCTTGACCTGGCGGGCACCCACCAGCTCGAGTTCGAGCAGCACGTCGCGGCCCTGCGCTAGGGCCTCCTTGACCGGCTCCAGCGGGGTGCCGTAGTACTCGCCCACGAAGTCCGCGTACTCGAGGAAGAGGTCGTTATCGATCATCTCCACGAAGCTCTCACGCTGCAGGAAGTAGTACTGCACGCCGTGTTCCTCGCCCTCACGCTGCTCGCGCGTGGTGGCGGAGATGGAGAACTCGAGGTCCCTCACGAACGGCATAGCCGCGCTACGTATGGTGTCCTT
>JBBAFX010000306.1:0-2608 GCA_041655195.1 Trueperaceae bacterium | reverse complement strand
AACACCGCCTCAGCTGCGGCCCTGCCCGAGTTGGCCGAGCGACTGCCCGTACCCACCTGGGGCGTGGTGGAGCCTGGTGTGGCGGCCGCACTGGCGGTGGCGCCCGGCGCTCGCATCGGTGTGCTCGGTACGGTTGGCACCGTGCGTTCGCGTGTTTACCAGGACCGCCTGGAACGGGCCGGCGCCACCACCTGGGCGCAGCCTTGCCCCCTGTTCGTGCCCATCGTGGAGGAGGGCGTGTCCGACACCGAGATCGCGCGCCTGGTGGCCACCTATTACCTCGACGGCCGCCCACCCCTCGACGCCGTCATCCTGGGCTGCACGCATTACCCCGCGCTGAAGGGCGTGCTCGCCCAGATCCTGGGGCCCGGTGTCGCGCTCGTCGACTCCGCCGAGTCGGTGGCCGCCGTGGTCAAGAGCGAGCTGGCGCGCCTGCAGCTGCTGGCGCCCGCCGGCGGCCCTGCTTCGGTGCATTACATCGTCACTGGCGACATCCCTACGTTCCTGCACGCCGCCGAGATGCTGGGCGGGCCTAAGGGCACTTTCGAGCACATGAACGTTGCCGACCTGGCGCAAGCAGCGCGGGCCGGGGGCGGCGCCACGCCGCTTTCGCATCAACAGGCGGTGGCTCCGTGAGCGCCGCCGGCCGCACGCCGGAGCGCCAGGGCCGCGGCGCGCGGGAGCTTAGGCCCGTGAGCGTGGAACTGGGCTACAACGTCAACGCGGAGGGTTCGGCGCTGGTGCGTTGGGGCAACACCCAGGTGCTGGCCACGGTGAGCATCGAGAGTCAATTGCCGCGCCATCTGCGCGGCACGAACAGCCCCACCGGTTGGCTCACCGCCGAGTACGCTTTGCTGCCCCGCAGCACCAACCAGCGCGTGCAGCGCGAACGGCTCTACCCTGGCGGCCGCACGCAGGAGATCCAGCGGCTGGTGGGGCGCTCGTTGCGCAGCGCGGTGAACCTGGCGCTCTTCAGGGGCAAGACCATAACGGTGGATACGGACGTGCTGGTGGCGGACGGCGGCACGCGCTGCGCCGCCATCCTGGCCGGTTACCTGGCGCTGCACGACGCGGCCAACGGCCTGGTGTTCCGGGGCGAGGTAGACGAGTGGCCACTCCTGCACGAGGTGGCGGCCGTGAGCGTGGGCGTGCTGGGGGGCGACGTGCGCGTGGACCTCGATTACCAGGAGGACGCGGCGGCGGAAGTGGACCTGAACGTGGTGGCCACCGGTGAAGGCGCCATAGTTGAGGTGCAGGGGGGCAGCGAGGCGCGGCCGGTGCCCGCTGAGCAGTACGTTACCCTCATCGCCACGGGCGTTACCGCTGCCCAGAAGTTACTCGAGATAGTGAGGCCGCAGCTCGGATGACCAGTAGTTACCCAAGGCTGGTGCTCGCCAGCGAGAACGACGGCAAGATTGCGGAGTTCCGCGAGGCCCTGGCCGGGCTACCGTGGCAGCTCGCCGCGGCGCGCGAGGCTGGCGTGACGGAGTTCCCGGACGAGACCGGCGCCAGTTACGAGGAGAACGCCCTTATAAAGGCGGCCCACGCCACGCTCAGGTCGGGGCTCGTGTCGCTGGCCGACGACTCGGGTCTGGAGGTCGACGCTCTGCACGGCCAGCCTGGCGTGCACACGGCGCGTTACGGCGGCCCGGGCCTTACGAACGGCGAGCGCATGGCGCACCTGCTGCAGCGCATTCGCAAGGTGCCCGACGCGGAGCGCACAGCGCGCTTCGTGGCGGTCATCGTGGTGGCCACGCCGGGCGGCGCGGTGCATACTTTCCGGGGCGAGAGCGAAGGGGTCATACTGCACGGCCCCCGCGGCGTTGGCGGCTTCGGCTACGACCCTATCTTCTTCAGCCCAGAGTTAGGCAAGAGCTTCGCGGAAGCCAGCCTGGAGGAGAAGCGCGGCGTGAGCCACCGGGGCCGGGCGCTGGCGGCCTTCAGGGCGTGGGTAAGCAGTGACGCCGGCGCGGAGCAGCTGCGTCAGATGACGCCGCGCCCGGCCAGCGAGGAGTAGCCCGCAAGAGGTTCACACCTGGATGGTGACCCGCGCGCCGTCGCCGAGCAGGTGCACAGAGTCGGTGAAGCGGATGACGCTGGAGCGGTAACCCATGGTGATGCTGTGGGTGCGGGCGCCGTTCTTGAAGAACTTGACGCCGCGCAGCAGGTCGCCGTCGGTGATACCCGTAGCGCTGAAGACGATGCTCTTGCCCGGCGCGAACTCCTCCGTGCGGTACACGCGGTCCTCGTTGGCGCCCATGGCCTTGAGGCGCTGGCGCTCCTCGTCGTTGCGAGGCTTGAAGCGCCCTTGGATCTCACCGCCGAGGCACTTGAGGGCAGCAGCTGCGAGGACCCCTTCAGGCGCGCCCCCCGTTCCCATCACCGCGTGGACGCCTGTGCCGCGCACGGCGGTCGCCAGCGCGGCTATGACGTCGCCGTCGCCGATGAGCTTCACGCGGGCGCCGGCGTCGCGCACCTCCTGGATGAGCTGCTTGTGCCGCGGCCGGTCGAGGATGACGATGGTGAGGTCGTCCACGGCGCGGTCCAGTGACAACGCCACGCCGCGCAAGTTGGCTGCCACGGGCCAGGTCAGGTCAACCTTGCCCTT
>JBBAFX010000305.1:0-2609 GCA_041655195.1 Trueperaceae bacterium | reverse complement strand
GGTCACGCGCACGCAGGAAGCGGTGCGCTTCGCCAGCGCCGCCGGCGCCCTGGCCGTTACCCGCCACGGCGCGCAGCCGAGCCTGCCGCGCCTGCAGGAAGTGGAGCGGCTGCTGGCGGGGGTGCAGGCATGAGCCCCGCCGCCACGCCGGGACGCTCGTCCGCCCCACACGCAGGGCGCGCGAACCCGGCAGCAACCCCGCCGCAGGACCGCACTGTGCTGCGCATGATCAACGTGGTCAAGCGCTTCGGCTTGTTCGAGGCGCTCAAAGGGGTCGACTTCGACCTGCGCGCGGGCGAGGTGCACGCGCTTTTAGGCGAGAACGGCGCCGGCAAATCGACGCTCATGAAGATTCTGGCGGGCGTGCAGCCCGCCACCAGCGGCGTGATGACCGTGGGCGGCCAGGAGGTCGCCTTCGGCGGCGTGGCCGACGCCCAAGCGCACGGCGTGGCCATGGTCTACCAAGAGCTGGCGCTCGCCGTGGATCTCTCCGTGGCGGAGAACCTCTTCCTCGGGCAGTTGGCGCCGTTCGTGTCGCACCGCCGGCTGGCCGAACGCGCCGAACCGCTTCTGGCCAAAGTGGGCCTAGACGTACCGCCGCTCGCGCGGCTCGGCTCACTGGCCGTCGGTGAGCAGCAGCTGGTGGAGATAGCCCGCGCCCTGGGTCACCAGCGGCGCATCCTCGTGTTCGACGAGCCCACCGCCGCCCTCTCCAGCGGCGAGACGGAGCGGCTCTTCGAGCTCATCCGCAAACTCCGTGAAGACGGGGTAGCCATCGTGTACATCAGCCACCGCCTGGAGGAGGTTTTCGCCCTAGCCGACCGCGTGACCGTGCTGCGCGACGGCGCGCACGTCATGACCGGAGCCGTGGCGGACCTGACCCCGGACGACGTGGTGCGCGCCATGGTCGGTCGCGACGTGGTCCGTTTCGAGCGCGAACCCTCGGTGCGGCAGGGCGCCGAACCGTTCCGGTTCGACTACCACGGCGACGGGCTGGACCCGGGCCAACTGGAGCTCTTACCGGGCGAGATCGTGGGCGTGGCGGGCGTGGTGGGCTCCGGCCGCAACAAGCTGCTCTCCACCCTGTTCGGGGTGGGCGGCGCTGCCTGGCTGAACGGCCGGGCCGTGCGCTCGCCGGCGGACGCCATTAGCCAGGGCATGTTCCTGGTGCCGGAGGACCGCAAGCTGACGGGGTTGGTGCTGGAGCTCAGCGTGCAAGCGAACCTGAGCATGGCCATCCTGGACCGCCTGACCCGCGCGGGGCTCTTCATTGACCACCAGGCAGAAGCGGCGGAAGCCAGGCGCTGGATCGAGCGGCTGCACCTCAGGCCCCCGGAGCCCAAGAAGCGCGTGGGCGACCTTTCGGGCGGCAACCAGCAGAAGGTGGTGGTGGGCAAGGCGCTCGCTACCGGCCCCAAGGTGCTGCTCCTGGACGAACCCACCCGCGGGGTGGACGTGGGCGCCCGCAGCGAGATCTACGGCGTGATAGATGAACTAGCGCGTGAGGGCATGGGGCTCATCGTCGCCAGTTCCGACACGGAGGAGCTGGTGGGGCTCTGCGACCGCGTGCTCGTGTACCGGCATGGCCGGGTGGCTGTGGAGCTGCACAGGCCGCTCGACGACAAGGAGGTAGTGGCGCATGTTACTGGCGCAAGGCAGGTGGCGTGAACTACTGGCCCGCTTCGGGCTGCTCCTCGCCCTGGTGGTGATGGTGATCGTCCTAGCGTCGATCTCGGACCGGTTCCTCACCACCTCCAACATCATCAACGTGCTGCGGCAGATAAGCGTGAACGCCATCATCGCTTTCGGCATGACGGTCGTCATCATCGGTGCGGGCATCGACCTCTCCGTAGGCTCACTGCTAGCGCTGGTGGGCGTCATCGCTGCGCTCATGGTCACCACCACCAGCCTGCCCGTGTGGCTCGTGCTGTTGCTGGCCGTGCTCATAGGCACCGCGCTCGGCGCCATCAACGGCGCCTTCGTGGGGTTCGCGGGCGTGGCGCCGTTCATAGTCACGTTGGCGGGCCTCACCATCTTCCGCGGCGCCACCCTGGTAGCCACGGACGGGCGCCCGGTCAGCGGCCTGCCGCCGGTGTTCACCACCATCGGCTACGGCACGTTCCTCGGCATCCCGCTGCCCATCTGGATCATGCTTGGCGTGCTGCTCCTCACCTACGTGCTGCTGCGGCACACCGCTCTCGGGCGCGCCGTGTACGCCGTGGGCGGCAACCCCGAAGCGGCGCGCCTTTCCGGCATCCCCGTACGGAGGATCCTCACCTTCACGTACGCGTTCTCCGGCTTCGCGGTGGCCATCGCGGCCATCGTGCTGACCGGGCGGCTCAACTCCGCGCAGCCCACCGCCGGCGTGGCGTTCGAGCTCGACGCCATCGCCGCCGTGGTGGTGGGCGGTACCTCACTGGCTGGCGGACGCGGCGGGGTGTGGGGCACCCTGGTTGGGGCCCTCATCATCGGCGTCATCAACAACGGCATGAACCTCATGAACGTCTCGAGCTTCTACCAACAGATCGTGAAAGGGGGTGTCATCCTGGCGGCCCTGCTCATCGACCGCGCGCTGTCGCGCCGCTCGAGCTAACGGCGGGGGTTAAGGG
>JBBAFX010000304.1:0-2638 GCA_041655195.1 Trueperaceae bacterium | reverse complement strand
GTGGCGCATGACCGTAGACCCCGAGCAGGCCCCCGATCAGCCGCAGGAAGTCGTCATCGGCTTCGAGCACGGCAACCCAGTCAGCATCGACGGCCAACGCCTGGGACCCGTCGATCTTCTCGAGAAGGCCAACGAGATCGCCGGTAAGCACGGCGTGGGCCGCGTCGACATAGTGGAGAACCGCTTCGTGGGCATGAAATCGCGCGGCTGCTACGAAACACCGGGCGGCACGCTCCTCTTCCACGCGCATAAGGCCGTAGAGTCGCTAACCCTCGACCGTCAAGTCCTGCAACTCCGCGACGAGATAGTGCCCCGCTACGCCGCCGCCGTGTACAACGGCTTCTGGTACGCCCCCGAGCGCGAGGCCATGCAGAGCCTCATGGACGACATCCAGCAACCCGTAACGGGCGAGGCGCGCCTGAAGCTCTACAAGGGCAGCGTCTCCGTGCTGGGGCGCCGCTCCCCCAACTCGCTCTACCGCGAGGACGTCGTGACCTTCGAGGAAGATCACGTGTACGACCAGGCGGACGCCGACGGCTTCATAAAGCTGAACGCCCTCAGGCTGCGCATAGCCAACCAGCTCCAGGCCACCAAGGCCGAGACCCGCTAGGCCGGGGCTGGGGTGGCCATGAGTGCGGTCCTACCCAACCGACCCGGCAGCGGCTTCACGTCGCCGCGCATGCGGGACGCCACCACCGCGGACCTAGGCAGGCTCGCGGACCTGTGGGCCCGCGCCCGGCCGGAAGCCGGCGTGGGCAAGGCGGCGCTGAAAGCGTGGCTCGACTCCGGGCGCGCTCTCCTGCTGGAGGACGCGGCTGGCTGCGCCCTGGCCGCGCTGCGCTACCGCGAGGAGGACGGTGGCTGGCGGGTGGAGCCCATAGTCACGGACCCCGGGCAGCGTGGGCAGGGCTTCGGCCGCTGGCTCATGACGGCCCTGGAGGCCAACGCCATCCGCGAGAACGTGGCTTTCCTGGCGCTCGACGTGGCGGACCGGAGCACCCTCTCTTACTACCGCCGCCTGGGCTACAGGCCTAGCGGCGACAACGACCTGCAGCTGCGCAAGCGCGTGGGGGGCATGTGGCAACAACAGGAGCTGGACTGATGGCCAACAAGGACGGCGAGGCGCAGCAGGAGGCCGCCGCGGGCACGGCCCCTCAGGCCGAAACGCGCATGTGGGGCGGGCGCTTCGAGGAGCCCACGGACGCGCTCGTGGAACGCGTGAACGCCTCCATAGGCGTGGATCAAGCCATGGCCGAGGACGACCTCACCGGCTCCATAGCTCACGCCACCATGCTCACCGAGCAGGGCATCCTCACCGCTGCGGAGGGCGCCGCCATCGTAGCGGGCCTGAACGGTCTCCTGACTGACCTGCACGCGGGCAAGCTAGAGTTCACGGTCGAACTCGAGGACATCCACATGAACCTCGAGAAGCTCCTCACCGACCGCATCGGCCCCGTAGGCGGCAAGCTGCACACCGCCCGCAGCCGCAACGACCAGGTGGCCACCGACATGCGCCTTTACCTCAGGCGCCGCGGCGCCACCCTGCGTGAACTGCTGCTGCAGCTGCGCACCGTCCTCACGGACCTTGCCGAGAAGCACGTCGACACGCTGCTGCCTGGTTACACGCATCTGCAAGTAGCGCAGCCCGTGCGGCTCGGCCACCACCTGCTGGCCTACCAGGAGATGTTCCGCCGCGACCAAAGCCGCCTGGAGGACGCACTGGCGCGCGCGGACGTACTGCCGCTCGGCGCCGGCGCGCTGGCGGGCACCACCTTCCCCATCAACAGGCACCGCACCGCCGAACTGCTCGGCTTCCGGGACGTGGCAGCCAACTCCCTCGACGCCGTCAGCGATCGCGACTTCGCGCTCGAGACCCTGTCGGCCCTCTCCATCCTCATGATGCACCTGTCGCGCCTCAGCGAGGAGGTCATCATCTGGTCCTCGCAGGAGTTCGGCTTCATCACGCTCTCCGACGCCTTCACCACCGGCAGCTCGATCATGCCGCAGAAGAAGAACCCCGACACCGCCGAGCTGGTGCGCGGCAAGACCGGCCGCGTGTACGGCGCCCTCATGGGGCTCCTCACCGTCATGAAGGGGCTGCCTCTGGCCTACAACAAGGACATGCAGGAGGACAAGCAAGGGCTCTTCGACGCGCTCGACACAGCGGAGGACTCGCTGCGCCTCTACCTGGGCATGCTGCCCAGCATGCGCGTGAACGAAGGCGCCATGCGCCGCGCCGCCGGCGCCGCCTACTCGAACGCCACCGACCTGGCCGACTACCTGGCGCGTAAGGGCGTGCCGTTCCGAGAAGCGCACCACATCGTGGGCCGCCTGGTGGGCGAGGCGCTGGCGCTGGGGGTACCGCTCGAGGCGCTGCCCCTAGAGCACCTCCAGGCAGCCGAGCCCCGCATAGAAGAGGACGTCTACCAGGCGCTGCAACTGGAGCAGGTGGTCGACGCCCGCGCCAGTTACGGCGGTCCCGCCCGGCAGCGCGTGCTGGAGCAAGTGGCTACCGCCCGCCGCGAGCTAGCGGCGCAAGCCGCCGCGGCCGGGGTAGGCGAGTGAACGGCGCCGGGTCCATGCACCTGCCGCAGAGCGGCGCCGCGGAGCGCGCCCCCGAGGGCGACGCCCAGCTAGC
>JBBAFX010000303.1:0-2674 GCA_041655195.1 Trueperaceae bacterium | reverse complement strand
GCCACGGCGCGGTACGAGCCCCCCGGCGTGCTGACCTCGAGCGTGCGGCCTTCGCCGCATAAGGCTAGGATGCGCGCCAGCCGTTCGGGGCTGACCCGCACCTCCCAGATAGCGTCGCCGGCGTCGTCCGATATGAAGGCGCCCACAGCACCGGCGATCGTGGCGTTATCAGAAGTCGGACCCATGCCATGAGGATGCACCAGAACCGGCCCTCAGCGTGCCGCGCCCTAGGCCAGAGCCTAGGCAGTCTAGGCAAGCCCGCGCGGTGCGCGCCTGGCAGCAGCGCATGAGCGTCATCGGCTCCCTCAACGAGTCCGAGCTGCACGCCGCCCTGAAGCGTCACGCGGCGCCACCTGGCAGCCGTTTCGAGGTCCAACTGGGCGGTTACGTCATCGACGCTCTGCACGAGGACCTGCTGATCGAGGTGCAGACGCGCAACTTCGGCGCCATGCGCACCAAGCTGGCGGCGCTGCTGCCGGAGCACAGGGTGCGGCTCGTCCTGCCCGTAGCCGCCACGCGCTGGCTGGTGAAACACCACGACGACGGGCGCGTGGAGAGGCGCCGCTCCCCGCGCTCCGCCGGAGCGGAACAGCTCTTCGCCGAACTCGTCTACGGCGCCGAGCTCTTCGCTCATCCCAACCTCGAGATCGAACTGACCCTCATAGAGGAGGAGGAACACCGCCGGCACGTACCCGGCAAGGCGTGGCGACGGCGCGGCTGGGTGGTCACGGGCCGTAGCCTGGTAAGCGTGCGCCAGAAGCAACTGCTGAGGGAACCGCCCGAGCTGCTCGGGTTGCTGCCCGCGGACCTGCCGTCGCCCTTCACCACCGCCGATATAGCCAACCTGGGGCGCTGGCCGCGCCGTCTGGCGCAGCAGGCCGCTTACTGCCTGGTAGCCCTGGAACTAGCGCGGCGGGTGGGCAAGGCGGGTAACGCTTACCTCTACGAGCTAGCGGCGCTCAGTTAGGGCCCGCTTCCAGGGCCGCGCTGACGGCGCGTTCGAGCAGCGCGCGCTCTGGCTCTATCACGCGCCGCTCGCGCAGGAACACGAGCCGCCCCCGCGGCCGCGCCCCGAGCGCGTTCTCAAGCGCCTCCAGGTAGAGCCCGAGCTGCACGTAGTAGCGTTCCGGCGCCACCTCTACGTCGGTCTTGTAATCGTCCAGCAACCACTCGCCGTCCACGCGGTAGAGGCGGTCCACTATGCCTTCCCACACGAGATCGCCGCGCCGCACGGCCAGTGGCAGCTCCGCCCGGTCTACGCTCCGCGACTCCAGTGTCGGTAGGCTGCTGCCGAGCATGGCCCGGTAAGCGCCGAGCAGGCTGATCACTTCGCCGATGAGTTCGCTACGCTGAGCGTCGCTGAACGGGAAGAGCACCTCCTGCGACCGCAGGGTAGCCAGTGCCGCCTCGTCGTCCGGTGCCCAGTCCTGGCCTATGGCGTAGTGCACCAGCGTGCCCCGCGCACTGCCCCAGCCCACGCGGCCGCGCTCGATCTCACGTTCCGAGCTGGCCAGCACGGCGGCGGGCAGTGGCTCGTCGGCTGAAGCCAGACGGCTGGGGCTCGTCAAGGGCGGCAGGGTGCTGCCCGCCACGCGCGTGCTCAGGTAAGGCGCAGGCTCCAAAGGTGCGCGCTGGCGCGCCTCCACCCGCGGCGCCGGCCTAGGCGGCGTGTAGGGGTGCCGCTGCAGCGTCACGTTCGGCAGCGCGTCGGCCCCTGTCAAGCGCAGCCTGAGCAGCTCGGCCAGCCAGCCGCGGGCGCCAGCGGCCCCCTCCGAGCCTGTCACCACGAGCGCGCCCCGGGCCCGGCTCGCCGCCACGTACAGCAGGCGGTAGCTCTCCTCACGCTGCCGCTGCCGCTCCTCCGCAGCGGCCGCACCGAAGCCGGGGCCGCCCATGAGGTGCACACCGCCCGTGGCCGGCTCCACCAGCACGGGCTCCACGCGCGCGTTGGGCCAGGCGCCGGCGTCGAAGATGGCGGTCAGCTCGAACTCCAAACCCTTGGAGGCGTGCACCGTCAGTAGCCGCACGCCCACGCCCGTCTGCGGCACGTCGCCGGCATCGGCCTGCCGTGCCAGCAGCTCCAGTCGGTCGAGGAGCAGCGAGAGGTCGGCAGGGGGACGGGCCGCCACGTCGAAGAGGAGCGCGTCAACGTTCTCACGTGCCCGCGGGCCCAGCAACTCGAGGTAGCTGCGCCCCGCCACCACCGGCTGACGCAGCAGCTGCTTGACGGCCGCCAGCGGCCTCATTGCGGCGGTCTCTGCCAGCCACGTCAGCCGCTCCGCCACGGCGGGATAAGCGCGTGCCAGGTAGGCGGGGCGGTCCTCAGGCGGGTGGGTCCAGACGTCGGCCACTTCCGCCAGCTCGAGCGCGGCGAAGGGGCCGCGCAGGAATGGCGCCAGGCTGGGCCCGGTGGGGTCAACGCCCACCGAGAGCGCGTGGTGCACGTCGCGGATCTCGGTCCGCTCGTAGTAGCCGCGGCCCTGCCCCAGCACGTTAGGCACCGCCTGCGCGGTTAGGGCGCGCTGCACCAGCGCGAGCCCCGCGTAGGAGCGCGCCAGCACCGCCATGCGGCCGTAAGGCACGCCTGCCTCGTGGTGGGCGCGTAGCCGCTCGCCGAGCAGTTCCGCCTCGCGCAGGCGCAGCTCCCCGAGCGGCCGCTCGTCGCTGACGATCT
>JBBAFX010000302.1:0-2678 GCA_041655195.1 Trueperaceae bacterium | reverse complement strand
AAGCACATCTTCGTATAGCCCCGCTGCACACCCGATATCGCTTCCAGTAGCCCGCCACGCGCCACGTCGCCGGCGGGCTCTTCCTTGCGGTCACGCGGTTGCCGGCAAGGACATTCTGCCGTGGTGAGCGGGCTCCCCACCTCGTAACATGCTGGTGGAGGTAGTTATGAGACTAGCGGGCAAAGTAGCAGTAGTGACCGGCGCAGGCTCCGGCATGGGCAGGGCGACGGCCCTACTCTTCGCCAAAGAAGGCGCCACGGTCGTAGGCAGCGACATCAACCCAGGCAACCTAGAGGCCGTCGTGGCTGAAGCCACGGCCGCGGGCGGCACCATGATCGGCGTGGCCGGAGACATCTCAAAGCGCGAAGACGCCGAGGCGCTCATAGCGCGGGCCATCGAGGAGTACGGCCAGCTGGACGCACTGGTGAACAACGCGGGCATCATGGACCACATGGAAGGCGTGGCCAACTTCAGGGACGACACCTTCGAAAAGGTCTTCGGGGTCAACGTTTACGGTCCGTTCGTGACTAGCCGCGCGGCGGTCAAGCACATGAAGGAACGCGGTAAGGGCGCCATAGTCAACGTGGCCTCCGTGGCTGGCGTAACGGGCGCCGCGGCGGGCGCCGTGTACACGGCCTCGAAGCACGCCCTGGTCGGCTTGTCTAGAAACACCGCCTTCGCCTACGCGCCGTTCGGCGTACGCTGCAACACCCTCATCGTGGGCGGCGTGGAAACGAGCATCATGGCGGCCGCCGACCCAAGCAAGTTCGATAACGAAGCGCTCGCCCAGTTCGGTAAGTGGCACGCCGCCAACCCGCGAACCCTTAAGCCTGAAGAGGTGGCGAACCTGTCGCTGTTCCTGGTGTCGGACGAAGCTAGCGGCATCAGCGGCGCCGAGGTGGCCGTGGACGCGGGCTGGACCGCGGCGGGCGGCTAGGCTTACTGGCTCAGCAGCCGCTGCAGGCCGAACAGGCTCAGGTCGAAGCTGGAGCTCTCGCCCAGGCTTAGTTCTCGCAACACTTGGCCCAATGCCGGGCCGAACTTGAAGCCGTGCCCGGAGAAACCGCCACCCATGACCACCTGCGGGTGCCATGGGTGGCGGTCCATTATGAAGTGCTCGTCGGGCGTCTTGGTGTAGAGGCAGAGGTCGAAGGCGCGCATGTCGCTCGTTAGCGCGGGTAGCAGGCGGCGGGCGCGCCGGATGGTCTCCTCCGCCCTCTCTAGCATCAGCTCCGAACCGCGTTCCTCCAGCCGGATCCTCGGCGCGCCCATGTGGTCGGACACCTTGATGGCCACCGGGTCGTCGAAGAGCGGGAAGCCGTAGATGGCGCTGCGAACGTCGTGGTTGATGAAGATGGGCATGCGCGTGGGCGTGAAGTCGGCGGGGCGCGAGGTGCGCACGTACAGCACCTGCTGCTGCTCGACCGACAGTGGCAGGTTCAGGTCGGCTACCAGCGACCCTAGCCACGGACCGGCCGTGACCACCAAGCGGTCGGCCACGTAAGTTCCTTGAGAGGTGCGCACGCTGACCCCGCCGCCGGTCAGGTCAAGCGCCACCACCGGCTCCTCGTCGCGTAACTCTGCCCCGCGCTGCGCCGCCGCCCGCAGGAACGCGTTCACGCTGCGGGTGGGCGCCAGGATGCCGGCGTCTGGTTGGTAGAGGGCCTCCTCGTCGTCAGCTAACGCGAACGCGGGGAAGCGCGCTGCGACCTCCGAGGGTCCGAGACGCTCTACGGACTGCCCGGCAGACGATAGCGCGGACTCGATGCCCGCCAGCTCATTGGAACCTGCACGCCCGATGTCCAGCCCGCCCGTGCGTGTCAGCAGGCGGTCGTCGACCACGCCCTCCAATTCGCGCCAGCCACGCTCGGCTGCCAGCGCCATGTCCACGTACTGCCGCTCGGGGTACGCGTACCGGAAGATCCTGGAACCCCCGTGTGACGAGCCAAGGGCGTGAAGGAACTTGAACTGCTCAAGGACGAGCACGCGGGAATCTTTAGCTAACGCGTAGGCTGCGGAACTGCCGGCGATTCCTGCGCCGATGACTATGACGTCGTAACGCTGCACTGGGTCAACCTCTCCAATGTCTACTGCAACTCAACTGAATTAGAACTAGCCCCAGCAAGCGGCACAATCTGGGCGATCCCCTGAGCATTCGCCGACTGTTGCGCCTGCCATAGGTCCCATGCCAGCTGGCCGTTCAGCCAAAACTCCGCAGTCGTGCCAAAGAGCCGCGCCAATCGGAGGGCCGTGTCAGGTGTTACGCCCCGTTTGGCATTCACCAACTCATTAACGCGAGGGTACGAAACGCCGATCCGACCGGCCAACTCCTGCTGAGTCATGTGCAGGGGAACAAGAAACTCCTCAAGAAGTATCTCACCAGGGTGTGTGGGGGGTCTGCTAGTTGGAAGTCTCATGCGTCTCTCCGAACCCAGAGGCAGCGTTTCAAACTACCTGACGATGGTATCAGCGACGTTCTCGACCCGCGGTTCCGCGGCGTGTGAGCGCGTGGCGCCTAAAGCCGCCGGCGAGTCGAACCCCTCCAGATGAGCATGATCATTGAGCCGCACTATGGAGTACCGCCCGCCGCTCAAGTGAACCTCGCTGATGGACGTGTTAGCGAAGCGCATGCTGGGCCCCGCCCGCCAACCGTCGTACTGTCCGAGAGTGTGCCGAAC
>JBBAFX010000301.1:0-2682 GCA_041655195.1 Trueperaceae bacterium | reverse complement strand
CATCGAGCTCGTACAAGCTGCCTCGCTACCCGAGACCACCGCCGCGCGCCGCGTAGCGCGCCGCGCGCTCATGGCGCTCTCGCTAGAAGCCCTCCATGAGGCGGGCGCGGAAGGTTCCTTCGCGCAACTAGCCGAGCTGACCGGCCAGGGCGTGGCGTACGCCTGGCAGGGCATACTGGCCTCCGACCGCGGCGACTTCGCAACTGCCGAGGCCGCCCTGACGGCCGCCAGCGCTAGCGGCTTCACGTACGCGGACGCGCTGCAAGCGTCCCTCCAACTGGCCTACGGCAACGCCGGCGTGGCGCTTGAACTGGTGGACGCCATCACCGCCCAAGGCGTGGCCGCCGGACCCGCCGCGCTGACGGGCGCCTACACGGTGGCGCTCCTGGCCGAGGACGTGCCCCGCCAGAAGAGCGCCCTGCAAACTCTGCACCGCGCTTCGCCCTTCATGACTTACCCGCTTCAGGAGCTCTCGTTCATCGCCTTCGACGAGGACGACGCCCTGGCCGCCGCTGAAGCGCTCGCGGTGGCCGTGGAACTGGACCCCGAGTCCTCGCTGTACTGGACGAACCTGGGCTGGGCCCAGTACCTCCTCGGCTTCCTGACTGAAAGCGCTGCCTCCTCGCAGCGCGCCGTGGCGCTCGACGCCAACGCCTACATCGCCGCCTACAACCTGGGACTGGTTCGCGCGGTCGAGGGTCGCTTGGACGCGGCGCTCGAGTCCTACGATTACGCCGTGGGGCTTGACCCCGCCGTGCACGACGAGGTCATCGTGGACCTTGTCAACGCTCGCGACCTCTACCCGGGCGTCAGCGCGGTGGAGTACTCGCTGGCCCGCCTGTACGAAGCCAAGGGGCAGCGCCAGAACGCCCGCGACGCCTACCGGCGCTTCGTGCAGCTGGCCGCCGCCGAGGGGCGAGCCGACGATTACGCGGAGTACCTGCGCGTGGCAGAGCAGCGCGTGGAGGCGCTCGGCGCTCCACTGCCGCCGCTCGAGATCTTCGGGGACGTCAGCGTGCGCCTGGGCCAGCGCGGCCCCGACGCGCAGCCGTTCCACCCCGGCGACCCGCTGTTCCCCAGCTTCGAGCTCAGCACACCTGGTGAGCAGCTACCGGGCCTCGTGGACCTTACCCTCTCCGTTGTGCCGCAAGGCGCCGAGGAGGGCGCCGCGCCTGTGGCCGTGGCCACCGCTAGCGTAGAGACGCCGCCCGGCGCCGTGGGTTACGTGGTGGATTTCGTGAGCCTAGACCTCCCCAACGACCTAGCCGCCGGCGCTTACCGGCTGATCGTCGAGGCCACCAGTGGCGAGGAACTGTCGGCCAGCGCCGAAACCGCCCTGCTGGTTACCGAGGGTGTGGTGCCGCTGCGACAGCTCTTCGGCCGCAACGTGGTCATGACCGGACTCGAGATCGACTCGCCGCTCTTCGGCCGCACCGACTTGGGCAGCACGGACCGCGTGGTGGAGCGCATGGTGCAGGAACTGCGCGACGCCGCCCCCGCGGCCGAAGCTGCACTGCCCACCATTCAGGGCGGGCGCTACGACGGCATGAGCGGCTCCCAGGTCTTCCTAGGCGCCACCGCTGAGGACGTAACGGCGTTCCTGGCTTACGTGGCCGACAGCGAAACGGCCAACACGCGCTTCACGTTCGTGGACGGCTTCGCGCAGTGGGCCATAGACGGCACGCCCTCCGCCTTCTGAAGTAGTCCGCCGACTTGAGTTGAGGGTCGGGTCTTAGGCCGCTAGCCTGCCAGGCGGCCGAAGATTCGGCCCAGCGCCACCCAGGTGCCCGTAGCGCCGCCCAGGGTGGTCAGCACGAACACAAGTAACGCACGAGCGGCGCGGTTACGCCACCAGCCCCGCCACGTGGTCACGTCCACCTTCAGCGTCTCGAAATCGCCCACGCTGGGGCGCCTGAACCACAGTTCAACCAGCGACGCCACCGGCCCGATGCCGATGAGCGGGTGCAGCGCCGTGAAGGGCGACGCGACGATGGTGGCGAGGATGGTGAGCGGGTGCGCCAGAGCGATGATGGCGCCCAGGCCCGCCAGCGAAGCGCTGATGAGCGCCCAGTCGCCGATGAGGCTCAGCCCCAGGTTCGGGCTCCGCATGAAACCGATGACGAAGCCGGCTACCAGCACGGCCACTATGAGCCAGGGGATGATCTTCATCCACTTGCCAGGCGGCGGCAGCTGCTCGAGCCGCGCGATGGTGGCCTGGTCGGTGCGCTCCTCGCCCTCGGCCGGCTCCGGCATGCCGGGCACCACGCCGTCGCCCTCCAGCGCGGCGCGCATGCCCTTAAGGTGCCCGGCCCCGATGACCACCAGCACGTCCTGGTAGCGCGGCTTGCCCTTACCGGCGCCGGTTTGCGACAGCAGTTTAGAGACCATGTACTGGTCGCGTTCCGTTATAAGCGGCAGGTACATCTGCTCGGAGTTCTCCGCGAACTCCGTGAAGGTAGCCTCGAGGATGTCGCCTTCCTTCAGGCGCTCGATCTCTTCCTCCTCGATCTCGTCCTTGCTGAACACGCTGGCCAGCAGGCCGGAGAGGAGCATCATGCGCTTCCACCAGCCCATGTTGCCGTGCACGCGCCGCAGGGTCACGCCTATATCGCGGTCCACCAGCAGGAGCGGCAGGTTGGCTGCCTTGGCACTGCTGATAGCGGCCCGCATCTCAGCGCCGGG
>JBBAFX010000300.1:0-2708 GCA_041655195.1 Trueperaceae bacterium | reverse complement strand
AGTTGCCGCACCTGCGCTTCGTTAGTGATGTCGACCTGCACGCCAGTGGCTTCGTAGCCGGCGGCCTTCAACTCCGCGGCCGCGGTTTCCGCCGCCTGCAGGTTCGTGTCGGCCACTGTGACCGTAGCGCCGAAGTCGGCCAAGCCCTTGGCCGTGGCGCGGCCGATGCCGGAACCGCCCCCTATTACGAGGGCGTTACGCCCGGTAAGGTCGAAAAGATCGCGGTAGTTCAAGCTGCCGTCCTTTCGGTCCCGACCAGCGCCCCGCACGTGCCGGGCGCACTGGTGACCCGTTTACGTTCCGCAGAGGCTAACACCCGCTAGAGCTCCTCGTCGTCCGCTGGTGGCCACTGTCCGCCCAGCTTCAGCCACGCCTCCACCATGTCGGTAGGCACCTGCGCGGTGAACGTCATGGCCTCGTTGTCGGCCGGGTGCGGCACGGTCAGCCGGAACGCGTGCAGGGCCTGCCGGCTGATGACGCCAGACGGGCGGCCGTAAACCTCGTCGCCCAGTATGGGCGCGCCGAGGTGCGCCAGGTGCACGCGGATCTGGTGCGTGCGGCCCGTGTGCGGCCGCGCCTTCACCAGGGAGTAACCGGGGATGGTGGCTATGACGCGCATGCGGGTGGTGGCGCTCTTCGGGTTCTCGCCACCGACCGTCATCGACTGCCGCTTGACGGGGTGGCGACCGATGGGCGCGTCTACCGTCACGCCGTCCTCTATAGCGCCCACCACGATGGCCACGTACTCCTTCTCGCTGAAGCGCTTCTTGAACGAGTTCGAGAGGTGACGGTGCGCCGCCTCGTGCTTAGCGATGACCATGACGCCCGACGTGTCTTTATCTAACCGGTGCACTATGCCGGGCCGGTACGCTTCGTCCGCCGGGTCCTGCAGGCTCTCCTTCGAGAGCGGCATGCGCCCCAGCAGGGCGTTGACCACCGTGCCCGTGCGCAGCGTGGCGGTGGGGTGAGAGACCATGCCGGGCGGCTTGTTGATGGCCGCCATGTGCTGGTCCTGGTAGATGATGTCTAGGTCCACGTCCTCGGGCTCCACGTGCAAGGGCCGCGGCGGCGGGAGGATGACCGACACCGTCTCCGAGCCGCTCAGCTTGGTAGCGGCCTTACCGACCGGCCGGCCGTCGACCGTGACGTACCCCTCGCTTACGAGCTCCTTGGCGTAGGTGCGCGAGAGCTCCAGAGCCATGGCAATGGCTACGTCCAGCCTCTCGCCGGCGGGTGCGTCGAACGTACGGAACTCCACCCGGCCAGTCTAGCGCCCGCCCTCCAGAAGCTACCTATCACGGCTGCTAGCGTGCCGACAGGGCGCGCTAGCAGCCGCGCCCACAGGGACGCGCGCCGGCTCCAGGCGCCGCGCCTCACGGCGCTATACTGCACCGGTCATGGAGCGTCCTGAAGCCGGCACGAGCGAGTTAGGCAAGAGCGTCGTTACCGCGGGTTCGCGCGCGGCGGAACCTGAGCGGGTGGTGGTCGGCACGGACCCGGCCGCGCACGAGCCGGTGATAGCGCTCGACGCCATGGGCGGCGACAACATGCCCCGCGCGGCAGTGGAGGGCGCCATCAAGGCGCACCTGGCCGGCGCCAAGGTCGTGCTGGTGGGCGACGAGAACGTGCTGAAACCCGAGTTGGCGAACCTGGGCGGCGTGGACCTGGAGATCGTTCACGCCTCCGACGTCATCTCTATGGACGAGCACGCCACCGACGTGCGCCGCCGGCGCGACTCCAGCGTCATGGTGGGCATGCGCCTGGTGAAGGACGGCCGCGCGGACGCGTGCGTCTCTATGGGGCACTCCGGCGCCACCATGGCAGCCGCCCTGCTAGTGCTCGGGCGCCTCAGCGGCGTGGACAGGCCCGCCATCCTCGCGAACATCCCCAAAGCTGACGGCTTCGTAGCGCTTTTGGACGCCGGCGCCAACGCCGACTGCAGGCCCGAGTGGCTGCGGCAGTTCGCGCTCATGGGCAGCGCTTACGTGGAGCGCGTGTGGGGCGTGGAACGGCCCAAGGTCGGCCTCATGTCCATAGGCGAGGAGCCGCACAAGGGCAACGAACTGGTACGCGAAGCCCACGGCCTGCTCGTCGCCACCGGTGGGCTCAACTTCCACGGCAACGTGGAGGGGCGCGACCTGTTCAGCGGCCTGGTAGACGTGGTCGTCACCGACGGTTTCACGGGCAACGTCATCCTCAAACTAGCCGAGGGCGAGGCCCGCACGCTGTTCGGGTGGGTGCGCGACGCCCTCATGAGTGACCTGCGCTCCAAGGTCGGGGGGCTCCTGGTGAAGCCCGCGCTGCGGCGCGTGGCGGAGCGCATGGACCCCGCCGAGTACGGCGCGCAGCCGCTACTGGGTGTGGACGGTTACGCCTTCATAGGCCACGGCAGCGCCGACGCGCGCGCTGTGGCGAGCGCCGTAAGGACGGCCCGCCAGGCGGTGCGGTCCGGCGCGCTGGGGCACCTCAGGAACGCCCTGGAGGGCGCCGCGGTTTCAGTCTCAGGTTAGGGGCTGACGGGCGGGTCGGCTGCGCGCACCCAAGTTATAGCGCTTACGGGGCGGCCGTTCGGGCCCGTGGCCGGCACCAGTTCCGGCACGTCGAAGTGGTGGCTGCGCAACTGCTCCCCGGACGCTCCGCCCGTGTAGAGGTCCAGCGTCACCACCGCGCCGTTCACCACTAGGTAAGCGAAAGCCCGGAATGCGTCG
>JBBAFX010000299.1:0-2753 GCA_041655195.1 Trueperaceae bacterium | reverse complement strand
TGCTGTGGGCCTGCTCCGGATCCGCTCACCCGCGCGTGAATGTTTCACGTGAAACAATCCGGGCTACCCTGTAGCTAGGAACGTGATGGACGAACTCGACCAACTCCTTGAACGCTACAGCGCCCTCATCCAGCGCTATCACAAGACGCTCGACCTGCTCTCCGACGCCGGGGTGCGGGACCTACCCAGACACATCCTTGACGCGCGAGAGTACGCCCGACTCATCGCCAACAAGGCGGGAGACGCACCCACCATCGTTGACGTCGGCTCAGGTGCCGGCTTGCCGGCAGTCGTCATCGCGGCTGCCCTGCCGGGCGCGACCGTGCACCTCGTCGAGCGGCGGCGGCGACGAACGGCGTTCCTGGAGCTGGTCTGCTCCACGTTGGGGCTCTCGAACACGCAGGTGCACGGCAGCGACGTCCTGGAACTGGACAACGTATGCGCGGACGTTGTTACCGCCCAAGCCGTGGCCGATATCCCAACGCTGGTGCGCCTGACGCGTCACCTGCATGCGGATCCGTGCTGGCTAGTGAGCAGGCGCGGGGAAAGCGAAACAAGCGACGTAACCGGCGTTTGGCGGGCCGCCGGCCTGCTCGCCGACGATGCGCCGGCTCCTGCCGACTACGTGCCGGCTGGGGCCGAGTTACTGGAGGAGCCGCTGGAGGCCCGTGGTAGCCTCGTCGCAGTAAAGCTACCCGGAGGGTCAGCGTGCCAACCATCGGCGTGATCAACCAGAAGGGTGGCGTCGGCAAGACCACCACAGCAGTGAACCTTTCGGCGGCGCTGGCAGAAATCCGCAAGATTCTGCTCGTCGACCTAGACCCGCAGGCTAACGCCAGCAGCGGCGTCGGCGTAGCCGACCCCGAAAGGACCGTCTACGACGTGATCGCCGGCCGCGCCTCTGCGCGGCAGGCAGTGAGCCGAACCGCCATCCAGAACTTAGACCTACTGGCCGCGTCCGCAGACCTGGCAGGAGCAGCGGTCGAGTTGGACGCCAGTCGCGACAACATGCTGCTGCTCTCGCGGGGGCTCATGGGGGTGAGGCCGAACTACGACTTCATCGTCATAGACGCGCCGCCGTCCGTTGGCGCGCTCACGCTTAACGCGCTGGCCGCAGCGGACCTTCTGATCGTGCCGCTGCAGACGGAGTACTACGCCCTGGAGGGTATAGCCAGCATGATGGAGACCATCGAGCGGGTCAGGGGTTCCATCAACAGCGACCTGCGGATACTGGGGATCCTGCTGACCATGTACGACGGCCGCACCCGGCTCTCGCAGGAGGTCGAGGAGAACGTCAGGCGCCACTTCGGAGACCTGGTTTTCAGAACTGTCATCCCGCGCACGGTGAGGCTAGCGGAGGCGCCGTCCTACGGCGAATCCGTGCTCACCTACGCACCGAGCTCACAGGGGGCGGTGGCGTACAGGGAACTGGCGGAGGAGGTACTAGAGCGTGTCAGCCAAGGCTAGAGGGTTGGGGCGCGGGCTCGATGCCCTGCTGCCCAAGGTAGGTAAGGACGTACAGCAGGTGCCGTTGGCGCAGCTGCGCGCGTCCCCGTTCCAGCCGCGTCTGAGCATGGACGAAGCGGCGATCGCAGAACTGTCCGCGTCCATAGCCGCCAAGGGCGTACTACAGCCGATCCTGGTCAGGCCCGTCGACACTGGTTACGAGATCGTGGCCGGGGAACGCCGCTTCCGCGCCGCGCGCCAAGCTGGTCTCGTGACTATCCCCGCGGTCGTGCGCGAGCTGACCGATCAGGAGACTCTCGAGATAGCCATCATCGAGAACCTCCAGCGCGAAGACCTGAACCCTATGGAGGAGGCCTGGGCCTACAAGCAACTCCTCGATTTCGGCCTCACGCAGGAGAAGGTCGCTGAGGCGGTTAGCAAGAGCCGCAGCGCCATAGCCAACACACTGCGACTGCTGGCCCTCCCTGAGGACGCGCAGACGGCCCTCGAGCGGGGCGCCATCAGCGCTGGTCACGCCCGCGCCATCCTGGCGCAGCCGAACGAGGACCGCAGCTGGGCCCTGGCCGAGATCCTGCGGCGCGACCTAACCGTCCGGCAAGCCGAGGGCCTCAAGCGGAGCGAAGCCGCGGACACACAACGAGCGGGTGGCGAGAAACCCGCCTCGGTTTACTACCAGCTGCAGCAGGACCTCAGCCGCTTCGCCGGCACCAAGGTCAACATCACGGGGGATAAGAAGGGCCGCATAGAGCTCTACTTCCACGACCAGGACGAACTGCAGCGGCTCCTGGAACTGCTCGGTTACCAGGCCTAAGCCACCGCTGCCCGGTGGTACCATCCGGAGAAGACGCGCCGTACTGCGGGCGTGTGGCATAGCCCGCGCGCAGCGCGATCCCACAACGATCAGAGGTGTTCCGAATGAAGCAGCCAGTTCGCGTGGCGGTAACAGGTGCGGCCGGCCAGATCGGTTACGCGCTACTTTTCCGAATCGCGTCGGGAGAGATGCTGGGTAAGGACCAGCCGGTGATCCTGCAGTTGCTCGAGATCACGCCAGCGCTTAAGGCGCTGGAGGGCGTCGTCATGGAGTTGAACGACTGCGCCTTCCCGCTCCTGCAGGGCGTCGTCACCAGCGATGACCCCGCGGTGGCCTTCAAGGACGCTGACTACGCCCTGTTGGTGGGGTCGCGCCCCCGCGGTCCCGGCATGGAGCGCAAGGATCTGCTGCAGGCGAACGGTGCGATCTTCACCGTCCAGGGCAAGGCGCTAAACGATCATGCCGCGCGCGGCGT
>JBBAFX010000298.1:0-2758 GCA_041655195.1 Trueperaceae bacterium | reverse complement strand
GTAGCCGCCTCGCAACCCACGGTCATGGCCATGCTCGAGTGCCACGAGCCTTCGCCCGTGGCGTTACGTGTGCTCGACCGCGTGGCGAACGGTTACATGACGTTGGAGGAGGCCGCGGCGCCCGAAGCTATGCGGCGCCTGGCCAACCCGCTGCCCGGCGATCCGCCGGTGGTGGCGGGGGAGAGCGGCGGGGTGGGGTTTGCGGGGTTACTCGAGGTGATGCGAGATCCGGAGTTGGCAGCGAGCATCGGTTTGGGACCGAATGCGCGGGTGCTGGTGATCATCACCGAAGGGGCTACTGATCCTGGGTTGTACCGGGAGCTTGTTGGGATGGATGCGGGCCAGATTCGGGGTTAGACAGGACCGGCATCTCTGCAGGGGATAACTGGCAAGCGCGACAACTGTCATGACGTGTCATGAAACTTCATGCTAAGCTTCATTACTTAGGGAGGCCGGCATGCCTGCAATTGCAAGCACGAAAGTGAAGTTCGCGACCCAGGTCGATAGTGACGTACTTGCGGAGGTACGGGCGCTGGCAGAGGCCGAGGGCCGCCAGATACAGGCCCTGGTGAACGAGGCCCTCGTCGACCTCCTTGAGAAGCGCAAGCAGAGTTCAGCGCGGCCTCACGTCATGGCTGCCTACCAAGCCAGTCACGACCGGTTCGGGCCGCTTTACAAGAAGCTCGCTGAGTGACCGACTACCTGACCCTGGTAGAGGTGCTGGCCATCCACGACGATCAGGTCGCCCGTTACGGAGGCAGTGCGGGTGTGCGTGACCTGGGCCTGGTCGAAGCGGCGCTTTTCAGGCCCCAGACTGGCTACTACGCCGACCTGCCCGAAGAAGCCGCCGCGCTGTGGGAGAGCTTCTCGCAGAACCACCCGTTCGTGGACGGCAACAAGCGCACCGCCTTCGCCGTCATGTACACGTTCCTTGCTATAAACGATGTCCGGCTCACGGCGGACGCCAAGGAAGCGGAACGGTTCATCCTGGGTCTATACGCTGAGCAAGCGTTCAGCTTCGGGCAACTCTTGGACTGGCTGCGTAGCAATTCAGAACCGGTTGGATAGCTGAATACTGCGAGCGGGGGTAGAAACCCGGAGGTTCTCCAGGCTATGAACTTTGGGCGAAGGGATTTACGATCTTCACGCCCAAGATCGCTTGTCCTGAGTTCATATCCTCGGAGTAGATCAAGTCGCAACCGAGGCGTGCGGCACCGATCACTATCATGGCGTCCCAGAACGAAAGTTGGTTCTCTTGGTGGAGGTCTATCGCGGCGAGAACGTCTGAAGCCTCGGGCTGGAACGTACGCCAACGGCCGTAGAGCGCAACCAACTCTCGTGCTGCGCTTGGCGCCAAGGCTGTTACCTTGCGGCGCAACGATACGTAGAACTCCTGCAGTACCTGCACGCTTATGCTGGCGTTCGCGTCTTGCCAGTGGCGTTCAATGAGGGCACTCGCCACGTTATGCTTCGTACCCGCCGAGGTGTCGTGAGCGTAAACGAGTATGTTGGTATCAACGAAACACTTAACGCTCATGTAACTCGTCGCGGGACCAGGTGATCTGCCCCCTGGTGCCTAGGTCAAAGCCTTGCCGCAGAAGGGCGACCGCACGTTCCTTGGCTTGCAGGTAATCGCGATCCTCCTTAACCAACTCGGCCAGTGATGCCGAGACCAACGCAGAAATTGAGGTGTCGCGCTTGGCTGCAAGAATCTTGATTTCCTTATACAGCTCGGCGTCGAGCTTGAGGGTCAAGTTGCGATGCTGCATCAGCGCCTCCTTGCAATTAGGGTAGCACCTGTAGTGGTGCAGCACGAGGACACGTGCCCAGTTTAACTAGGCAGTTTGCCCGAGTAGCCGACCGAAGCATCAAACCGACGTGGTCGTCACGGTACCTCCTGCGGCGTCTTCAGCTCCCCGAGCCCCTCGAACACCGCCCCGTCCTCGAACCCTTCCTGGTACGGCGGGAACCGCATGCCGCTGTCGCGCAGCTGCTTCCAGGCCTGGATGAGGCCTAGGCTGCCGAACTCGCGTACGCGCTTCGTTTTGCCGGGCTCGATAAGCACCGTGAAGAACGTTTCGCCCTCACCGGCCTGGTGCAGCACACGCCCCTCCGGGTCGACGGCTAGCGACTGCCCGCCGCCCCACGGCCCGACTCCGTTCACGTCTATGAAGTACACCTGGTTGGTTATGGCGTTAGCTCTGGCCAGAACCAGCTCCAGCTCGCGGTCCTGGGTGGGCGTCATGGTGGGGTGGAGGATAACGTCGGCGCCCATCCAAGCCAGCGTGCGGATGGTCTCGGGGAACCACATGTCGTAACAGATGGAGAGCCCGAAACGGCCCACTTCCGGCACGTCGAACACGCAGTACTCGTCGCCCGGCGTGGCTTGCGCCTCGAACGGGTACCACGGGAAGATCTTGCGGTACCGCGACACGATCTGGCCCTCTGGGTTGATGGCCACGGCCGTGTTGTAGGTCTTGTCGCCGTCCACCTCGAACAACGAGCCCGGCACCAGCCACAGCTTGTGGCGCTTGGCCAGCTCGCACAGCCGGTCCGTTAGCGGGCCCGGCACGGTGGAGCGCGCTTTGGCCCACTGCTCGGCGCTGGGCGGCCCATCGAACTGCGTGAGCGCCGACGCTACCAGCTCGTGGAACAAGATCATCTTCACCCAGGGGAAGCTCTGGGCAATCTGGCGCGTCATGGCCGCCATCTTCTCGTAAGTGGCGTCCACGTCCCACGGCACCACGGCCATCTGAAC
>JBBAFX010000297.1:0-2789 GCA_041655195.1 Trueperaceae bacterium | reverse complement strand
GGGCGGCAGCGCCTACGAGCACGGCACGTTCATCAACGGTTTCCACGAGACCTGGCACATCCACTACCCCGAGAAGGCGTACGGCTTCGCAGAGGTGGGCCAAACGATCCTCAACCTCCCCGACGCGAAGACGATCGAGCTACAGGTGGGGGGCGAGCGTCTCGACTTGGCGGCTGCTGACATAACCGGTTACGAGCGCGTGCTGGACATGCGGGCGGGCGTACTGGAGCGCTCGTTCGTGTGGCGCACCCAGAACGGTGAAAGTTTGCGGGTCACGACCCGGCGCATGGTCAGCTTCGAGAGCAAGCACCTGGCGCTCATGAGCTACACGGTCACGCCGCTAGACGCCGCGGCGGAACTGAGGTTCCGGTCGCTCATCGTCGACAGGCAAGCGCAGGGCCTGGACGAGCAGGGCGCGCCCCCGGCCGGTTTCGACCCGCGCCGCTCCGAGGACATGACCGGCGCCCTGCAGCCGCAGCGCCACGGCGTTCACGAGGTTAGGGGCGCCAGCGGGGCCGCCTACCTGGCGCACGCCACCAGGAACTCCGGCCTGGGCGTGGTGGCTATGGCCGCTCACGTTCTGGAGGGCGCCGTGGCCGAGGCCGCCACGACCACGGCGCCGCGAGAGGCCGCGAGCGTCTACCGTGTCAACGCGCCGCGTGGCGCGGCCGTGACCCTCCACAAGTTCGTGGCGTACCACGACGGGCCGGCGAGCGAAGTGGCCCCGCTGCTGACCGCCTCCGCGGCCACCCTCGAGGGCGCGGCGCAGCAGGGCGCAGCGGCGCTGTACGCGCAGCAGCGGGCCTGGCTGGACGGTTTCTGGGCCGACGCGGACGTGACGGTGGCGGGGCAACCCGCCGTGCAGCAGGCGCTGCGCTGGAACCTGTACCAGCTCCTGCAGGCGGCTGCGCGCGCGGACGGACGCGGCGTGTCGGCCAAGGGCGTGTCGGGGAGCGGCTACTCGGGTCACTACTTCTGGGACACCGAGATCTACGTCCTGCCGTACTTCATGCATACTCGTCCCCAGATAGCGCGCAACGCGCTCCTGCTCAGGCACAGCATGTTGCCCGCCGCGCGGCGGCGCGCCGCCACCATGACGGAGGCCGGCGCCCTCTTCCCTTGGCGCACCATCAACGGCGAGGAGGCCTCCGCGTACTACCCGGCGGGCACGGCGCAGTACCACATCAACGCCGACGTGGCTTACGCGCTGGTGAAGTACGTGACCGCCACGGGCGACCTCGAGTTCATGGCACGCCACGGCGCCGAGGTGCTGGTGGAGACCGCGCGCCTGTGGCTGAGCCTCGGCTTCTTCAAGCCGAGCACCGGCCGGTTCCACATCAACGCCGTTACGGGCCCTGACGAGTACAGCGCGGTGGTTGATGACAACTTCTACACGAACGTCATGGCGGCCGCCAACCTGGCAGCCGCCGCGGACGCGCTGACCGAGTTGGCCGAGAGTTCGCCTGAGGCGCACTCACAGCTGGTGAGCGCACTGAACGTGCAACAGGACGAGCCCGCCCAGTGGCGCCGGGCGGCGGAGGCCATGGAACTGCCTTACGACGCTGACCGCGGCGTCCACCTTCAGGACGCCCGCTGGCTGGAGCGCGAACCGTGGGACATAGCGGGCACACCGCCGGAGAAGCGCCCGCTGCTACTGCACTTCCATCCGCTCGTCATCTACCGGCATCAGGTCCTCAAGCAGGCGGACCTCGTGTTGGCCCTGTACCTTCAGTCGCACCGTTTCAGCCTGGAGCAGAAGCGCCGCGATTTCGACTATTACGACCCGCTCACCACGGGTGACTCCTCGCTCTCGGCCGCGGTGCAGGCCATTCTCGCCGCGGAGGTGGGTTACCCCGACCTCGCCTTGAGCCACTTCGAGGCGATGCTCTACACGGACCTGGCCGACTTGCATGGCAACACGGCGGACGGCGTGCACGTGGCTTCCACGGGCGGCACCTGGCAGGCGCTGGTGAGCGGCTTCGGCGGCGTGCGCGACGACGACGGCACAGTGCGCTTAGACCCGCGCTTGCCGGCGGGTTGGCGTGCGCTCGGTTTCGTGGTGCGCACGGGCGGCGCGAAGGTGCGGGTACGGGTCGAGCAGGGGGCCGTCACGTTGTGGCTAGCTGCAGGCGAGGGTGCCGAGCTAGCGGTGCGCGGGGAGCGCGTGCTGCTGACCGGGCCAGAGCCGGTGAGCGTACAACTCTGACCGGGCAGCTCTGACCGGGCAGTTTTGCCCGTGCGGCATTGACCGTACAGGTTTGATTGTCGGGTTCTGGCCGTAGCTACGCTGGAGGGTCAGCCCTTGACGGCGCCGCCGAGGATGCCCTGCACGAAGTAGCGCTGGAACGCGAAGAAGACTATGAGCGGCACGACCATCTGCAGGAACGCACCGGGTGCTATGACGTCGACGTTCTGACCGAAGGCGCGCGTCTGCCGCTGGATGGCGGCCGTGAGCGGCGCAGCGGCGGGGTCCGCGAAGACCATGGCTACCAGCAGGTCGTTCCACACCCACAGGAACTGGAAGATGGTGAGGGACGCGATGGCGGGTAGTGCTAGTGGGATGAGGATGCGCATGAAGATGACGAAGTCGTTAGCGCCGTCCACTCGCGCGGACTCGAACAGTTCGCGCGGCACGCCCACGAAGAAGTTGCGTAGGAGGAAGATGGCGAACGGCAGGCCGAAGCCCACGTGGAAGAGGACCACGCCTGGCACCGTGCCGAAGAGGCCGATGTCGCCGAAGAGCCGCGCCAGTGGGATGAGCGCTAACTGCAGCGGCACCACCAGCAGGC
>JBBAFX010000296.1:0-2822 GCA_041655195.1 Trueperaceae bacterium | reverse complement strand
CGTGAGGGGCGCGAAGTCCTTGGCCCAGCCGCGAGCTCCTCGCGCCTCGACCGACTCCCAATCCGTTTCCCCGTGCCTCACGAAGAAGAGCTTCACTTGTGCGCCCTGTCCGAAGGGAACCGGTGGTTGGGGCAGCAGAAAGGTCCAAGCATTCGGTCTTATCCTCCGCCTGCGCTCTGCCGTGGTGGCCCCTTCCCGGCGTGCCCCTACGCCACCCAGCTAACGCGTCGAGAACAGGCTAGCAACCGCGCCATGAGGGGGCTGTTCGAATGTTTACTTCGACTCCGGGCCGACGCCGGCCGGCTGGTGACCGGGGGTAAGATGTTGCCTGCTGATGGACTTCCCTACCGTTTACAGAAACGTAATGCTCACCACCGCCGACGCACCGTTCGTGCGCAACTTACTCACTCGCTACGGCTGGCGCCTCGGCGTCGGCCGCTTCGTTGCTGGCAAGGACCTCGAGTCCGCCCTGCCCGCTCTACGCAAGCTCGAGGACAGCGGCCGGCTCATCATCCTAGACGTCCTGGGGGAGTTCGTGACGTCCGAGGAGGAGGCGCGCGCTACCGCCAGCCGCATCAAGGAAGCGGTCAAGGGGGCTGCTGCGGCGGGCACTTCCACGTACTTCAGCGTCAAGCCTACGCAGCTGGGTCTGGGCGTCAGCTCCGAGCTGGCGTTCGAACTGGCCGACGACCTGGCCACCACGCTGGATGAGGTGGGCGGCGATCTGTGCCTCGACATCGAGAACCTGCCCTACATAGACCGCACGCTGGACCTGTACGAGCGGCTGCGGCGGGCCGGGCATCATCACGTCTCCACCGTCCTGCAGTCGTACCTGCACCGCACTCCGGAGGACCTCGCCAGGGTCATCGCTTTAGCCAGTGAGCTCGATCAGGGCCCGACCGAGATCCGCATAGTCAAGGGTGCTTACCGCGAGGCGCCCGAGGTGGCGTACCAGGAGCGCACCCGTATCGAGGAGGCCTACCGCGAGCTCTCGTACCGCGCTCTGGAGGCCGGCCTGAAGCTGAACATCGCCACGCACGACGAGGCGCTCCTGCGGGAGTTGCTGGCGTACGCGCGCGGCGCCGGCGCCAGCCACGAGAAGTACGAGGTGCAGATGCTTTACGGAGTGCGTAACGGCCTGCAGGAGCAGATCGCCGCTGCGGGGCACCCCATGCGCGTTTACGTGCCGTTCGGCGATGACTGGTACGGCTACTACAGCCGCCGCATAGCCGAGCGCCCCGGTAACCTCGCGTTCGTGGTGAGGGGCCTCTTCGGTTAGGCAAGCCTCGGCGCGTGTTCGCTTGCGCCGTGTAGACAGGGGCTGTTCTCGCCCCGAAGTTCAAGGTAGGGGCGTTCACGTCCCGGTGCGGTTCCGGTGTCGACCGGGCCGCTTGAAAGGAAGGTGCGCATGCTCTTTGAGCCGTACAAGAACGAGCCGTTCGCCGATTACTCCGACCCGGAAACGCTGGCGGAGTTCCAGGCCACGCTCAAGAAGGTAGAACAGGAACTTGGCCGCGATTACGGCCTGGTGATAGGTGGGGAACAGGTCACGACCGGCGAATGGCTGGAATCGTTCGACCCTTCTCGCAAGAGCAGGCTGGTCGGGCGCGCCGCCAAGGGCAAGGCCGCGCACATAGAACAGGCGTTCAAGGCCGCCGAGGAAGCGTACGAGAGCTGGTCGCGGGTCAGCATGGAGCACCGGGCCCGCACCCTCATGCGGCTTTCCGCCATCATGCGCCGCCGGCGCGTGGAGCTGGCCGCTTGGCTGGTATACGAGGCCTCCAAGAACTACCTCGAGGCCATTGCCGACGTGGCCGAGGCCATCGACTTCTGCGAGTACTACGCTCGGCAGGCGCTCCCCCTCGCCGAGCCGCTGCACACCTACGACTACCCCGGCGAGGAGAACACCACCACCTTCCAGCCCATGGGCGTGGGCGTGGTAATTCCGCCATGGAACTTCCTTCTGGCCATCATGGTCGGTACCGCGGTCGGGCCCGTGGTGGTGGGTAACACCGTCATCCTCAAGCCCTCTCCCGCCACCCCGATCATCGCCGCCAAGTTCATGGAGATGGTCGAGGAGGCCGGCTTCCCCGCTGGCGTCATCAACCTGCTCACCGGCGACGACGCCGACCTGGGCGACGCGCTGGTGGACCACCCCCGCACCCGCTTCATCAACTTCACCGGCTCCGTAGCCACGGGCATCCGCATCTACGAGCGCGCCGCCAAGGTGCAGCCCGGCCAGTTCTGGCTGAAGCGCGTGTTCCTCGAGATGGGCGGCAAGGACGCCCTCATCGTCGACGAGACCGCCGACCTGGACTTGGCCGCGGACGCCGCGGTGGCCAGCGCCTTCGGTTTCCAGGGCCAGAAGTGCTCGGCCATGAGCCGCGCCATAGTGGTCGACGACGTGTACGACGAGTTCGTGGCCAAGTTCAAGGAGCGGGCCGAGAAGCTCAGCGTGGGTCCCGCCGACGAGAACCCGGACGTGGCGGCCGTCATCAACGAGCGCCAGTTCGAGAAGATCCTCGGCTACATCGAGGCTGGCAAGGCCGAAGGAAAGCTCGTTGTGGGCGGCGAGAAGGCGGACGGTGACGGCTGGTTCATCAAGCCCACCATCTTCCGCGACGTGCCAGTCAGCGCCACCATCGCCTGCGAGGAGATCTTCGGGCCGGTCGTGGCCGTCATGAAGGCGCGCGACTTCGATCACGCCCTCGAGATCGCCAACGGCACCATGTACGCCCTCACCGGCGGCGTGATCAGCAACAACCGCGAGCGCCTCGAGAAGGCTCGCCATGAGTTCCAGGCCGGCAACCTCTACCTCAACC
>JBBAFX010000295.1:0-2837 GCA_041655195.1 Trueperaceae bacterium | reverse complement strand
GAAGTCGCTGGAAGAGATCAAGGAGCGCCTCGCGGCGCGCGGACTGAAACTCAAGGAGTAACGCATGCGTCACCTATCGCGCGGCCGCAAACTCAGTCGCTCCAGCAGCCACCGTATTGCCCTGGCACGCAGCCAGGCCACCGCGCTGCTGCGGCACGGCCGCATAAAGACCACGCTGGCCAAGGCCAAGAACCTCCAGCCGTACGTGGAGAAGCTCATCACCACCGCCCGCGGCGGCGACCTTCACGCCCGCCGCCTCATCTCGCGCGAGATCCACGATCACGACGTTCAGCGCAAGCTGATGAACGAGATCGCTCCGAGCTTCGCCGAGCGCCCCGGCGGTTACACCCGCATCTACCGGCTCACCACGCGCCGCGGCGACGGCACGCAGGAAGCTCTGATCGAGCTCGTAACCGAGTAACGGGCTGGGCCCAAGCGGCCCGCCCAGTAACAGCACCAGTACGACAGACGCCCCGGCCACTGACGGCCGGGGCGTCCTGCGTCTTACGTGTGGGTCCTACACCGGCTGACCGGGTCCGTCCCAAGCCACGCCGAGGCTCGCTGCTACCGTGGCGCCCACGTCGGCGAACGTTTGGCGCGTGCCCAGGTTAGCGCCGGGCTCGCCGGGCCTGTACACGAGCAGCATGCCGTACTCGCGCGTGTGGTCCGTGCCCGGCCAGGTGGGGTCGTTACCGTGGTCGCTCACGACGATGAGGGTATCGCCCTCCTTCACCGCGTCTAGCAACTCGGGCAGCCGCTCGTCCACGTCGCGTAGCGCCTGTGCGTAGCCCTCAGGGTTGCGCCTATGCCCGTAAAGCGAGTCGAACTCGACCAGGTTCGTGAAGATTAGACCATGTGGCCGTTCCGCTAGGAGCTCAAGGGTGCGGTCGAGGCCCTCCATGTTGCTGCCGCTGGCTACCTCGCGGGTGAAGCCGCGGTGGGCGTAGATGTCCGGGATCTTGCCCACCCCGATGACCTCTCGGCCCGCGGACTTCAGCGCGTCCAGCACCGTGGTACTGCCCGGCTCCACCGAGTAATCGTGGCGCTGCGCGCCGAGCCGCTCGAACGCTGGGGCGCTGCCTGTGAACGGCCTGGCTATCACCCGCGCCACTGAATGCTCGCCCGTGAGGATCTCGCGTGCGCCTTTGCACCAGCGGTAGAGGGTCTCGAGCGGCACCACGTCCACGTGCGCCGCCACCTGAAACACCGAGTCGGCACTGGTGTAAACGATGGGCGCGCCGGTGCGCATGTGCTCCGCGCCCAACTCCGCGATGATCTCCGTGCCCGATGCCGGGTAGTTGCCCAGGTGACCGCGGCCTGTGAGCGCGTCGAACGCGTCCATCACCGCGGGTGGGAACTTCTCGAACGTGCGGAACGGGTGCTCCAGCACCACGCCCATGAACTCCCAGTGGCCGGTGGTGGTGTCCTTGCCGGGCGACAGTTCGGCCATGCGGCCGTAGCTCGCTACGGGTTGGTCCTGGGTGGGTAGCGAACCCACGCCCTCCACGTTGCCGAGCCCCAGCTTCGCCAGGTTAGGTAGGGTCAGCCCGGTGGCCGCCACGGTGTGGTCCAGCGTGTGCGAGCCGACGTCGCCGAAAGCCTCGGCGTCTGGCAGCGCCCCAACCCCGACGGAGTCGAGGACCAGGACGGTCACGGTGTGAGAGTGGGGATAAGCGTCGGTCATGGTGTCGTCCTTAGCGGCCAGGGCGCGGCCGTAGCTACTGTGGTTGCTGCGGTCTTAGCCGGTTCCATTGCGCGAGTATACGAGCGCCGCAGGCCTGGCTGGTCCCGAAGCGCGCGGCCGGGTCGGTCATAATCGGTGTATGGAGAAGGACCCGACCGCCGCCAGCGCAGACCCTGTGGCCGCGACCTCCGCTGCCGGCAGCTCGGCGCCGGCGGCCGGGCGCTGGGCGGCGCTCGAGGAGCGGGCAGTCCGCGCGGCGCGCAAGCTGGCGCCGCGCGCGCCCGCACTCGTGGTGGCGGTATCCGGCGGGGGAGACTCTGTGGCCGCCTTGCACCTGCTGGCCCGCGCCGGGCTGAACGTGGTGGCCGCGCATTACGATCACCGCCTGCGCGCCGAGTCGGGTGAGGACGCCAGCTTCGTGCGTCAACTCTGCGAGCGCCTCGGTGTGCCGCTAGTGGAAGGCGGCGCCGACGTTGCCGCCGTGGCGCGCCAGAAGGGCTGGAACCTCGAGGACGCCGCCCGGCGCCTGCGCTACTCGTTCCTGCACAAGGTGCTGGCGCAGCGGACGGAAGGCGGCGCCATAGTGGTGGCGCACACGGTTGAGGACCAAGCCGAGACGATGCTCCTGCAGCTCATGCGGGGCACCGCCTACCCGGCGGGCATGAGCCCACGCCAGCGCGGCGTCATCCGCCCCCTGCTAGGCGAACGCCGGGAAGAACTGCGCGCGTACCTAACGCACCTGGGCGAGAGCTGGCGCGAGGACGCCACCAACGCCACGCTTGAGTTGAACCGCGCCTGGCTGCGCAACCACCTGCTACCGCAGATGGAGGCGCGCTTCCCGGACCTCCAGCGGCGCCTGGCCGACACGGCCACCACCCAGCAGGAAGCCAAGGCAGCGCTAACTTACCTGGCCCGTAAACGGTTCCCCGCAGGCCCGATCCGGTTGGCCGCCTGGCAGCGGGCACCCTCAGCGCTGCGCAAGACTGCGCTGGTGGAACGCCTGCAGGCCGCCGGCGCCGTGCCAAGCGACCGGCTGCTGCGGGAAGTGGACGCTCGCGCCATGCGGGCCGCTGCCGAAGGCGCCAGCGCCGCACCCTGGCGTGTAAGCGTGCCCGGCGGCGGCGAGGTGGTGCTGGTGTACGGCGAACTGAAC
>JBBAFX010000294.1:0-2854 GCA_041655195.1 Trueperaceae bacterium | reverse complement strand
GTAGTTGAGCTGGAAACGGTGCCGCAACGTTGGCTGCAGGGCGCTACGGACGTCGTCGAAGCTCACGTTGAAACGCCCCGCCAACAGGGCCACGGCCTTAGCCGCCAGGAGCAGCGACTGCCCGCCGCGCGGACTCACGCCGAAGCGCACGTAGCGCCGCACGCTCTCCGCCGCGCCGGGCCGCTCCGGGTGCGTGGCCAACAGGAAGCGCGCCACCGCCCGGCGCACATGCGAGGCCACCGGCACCTCGCGCACCAGGCCCTGCAGCCTGAGGATGTCCTCAGCGGTTACCACCTGGCGCGGCTCCGCCAACCCCTGGCCCGTGGTCTGGTCGAGGATCTCGTACAGCGTCTGCTCTTCCGGGTAGGGCATGACGATCTTGATGAGGAAGCGGTCGAGCTGCGCTTCAGGCAGCACGTACGTGCCCTCCAACTCGATCGGGTTCTGGGTGGCGAGCACGAAGAACGGCTTCGGCAGTGGCAGCGTGCGCCCGCCCACCGTAACGGTGTGCTCCTGCATGGCCTCCAGCAGCGCCGACTGGGTCTTGGGTGTAGCGCGGTTGATCTCGTCGGCCAGCAGCAGCTGCGTGAAGATGGGTCCCGGCTGGAACTCGAGCCGGCCACTGCCCGCCTCGTCGCGCAGCAGCACCATGTTGCCGGTCACGTCCGCGGGCATGAGGTCGGGGGTGAACTGCACGCGGGCGTACTGCAACCCCGATGCAACCCCCACCGTTCTAACGAGCAACGTCTTGCCGAGACCGGGGGCGCCCTCTAGCAGCACGTGACCGCCGGAGATGAGCCCTACCAGCAGCTGGTCGATGACCTCCGCTTGGCCGAGGACCACCCGGCTCACCTCGGAGCGGAGGGCGCTCAGGCCCGCGAGGGCGGTGTCCACAGTCTTAGTGTCGGCCGCGGCCGGGGCGTGGTCAGGGGTACGTGAGTCGGTCACCAGGGTTCATCCTTCCGGGGGTCAGCGCTCGTCTTGCGGGCGGGGTTCGTTGCCAAGTTGGGTGCGTACCTGCCGGCGAGTTCGGCTAGCAGCAGCGCCAGCGCCAACAGACTGAGCCACGGCCATAGCGCCGCAGAGGCCCAGTACCAGCGGCGTAAGGGCGGCAGGTCGGTGAGGCTGTCCAGCACCGCGCCGCCGGTGGCGGTCGCCGCGGCCGCCAGGCGTTGCGGGTCGGCAAGCGAGAAGTCCAGTTCTGCGGGGTAGCTGCGGCCGCTGCCGGCAGTCCCCGCGCCGTTCGTGGTCGCCGGCAGGTTCAGGCTACCCATGGCGTAAGCCGGCTGCCCCGTCTCGGCCCCGGTCGTTACGGGCCGCGCCAGCTGCCTGACGAGGTGCCCCCACATGCGCGGGAAGTCGGGCGCCGCCAGCCACTCCTCGCTCCAGGGCCCGGCGCCGTGAGCGGTGAACGCCACCACGGTGCCTGCCCCGTAACGCCAGCTGGCTAGCAGCGGCACCTCGTTCCCCTCGCGGGTGATGACCGCCAGGTGGACGGTGGCTTCCGGTTTGGCGGTGGTAGGCACGAACCCAGCCACCTCGGGCAGCTCGTCTGGCCAGGCGCGCAGGAAGGGCGCCCCGCGTTCCCGCCAAGCGGGCAGTGTGCTGCGCTCCTCGGTCAGCTCGCCCGTCTGGAGGAGCACCTCGTGCGCCATGATGCCCGGCAACGACGCGAAATCGGCGCTGAAGTGGAAGCTGCCGCCACCCAACTGGGCTATCTCGCGGAGCTGGCCGGCGTCGGCCTCGGGGCCTATGCCGATGGTCGACACCGTGACGCCCGCCTCCCGCAGCTGCGCCAGTATGCCCGGGAAGTCGCCCGGCTGGGAGAGGCCGTCGCTCATGACCACCACGTGCGACGCGGCGGCGCCGCTGTCCGCCAGCTGCACGTGAGCCTCCTGCAAGCCTGGGTAGATGGAGGTACCGCCGCGCGGCTCGAGGCTGTGCACGGCTTCCCTGAAAGCCTCGCCCTCCGCGGCGCCGACGAGCGGCACCAGGGTCCTAGCCACCGAATCGAACGCTATGAGGGTGGCGCGCGCGCCCTCGGGCAGGATGTCGAACGCGCCCAGCACGGCGGCTTTGGCTATGTCGAGGCGTACTTCGGAGCCGGCGTACTGACGCATGCTGTTCGAGCGGTCGATAACGAACGCCACGGCCAGCTCCGGCGCCTGCCTAGGCGCCAGGCTGGACACCGGCGAGAGCTGCTCGAGCGGTGTCTCGTAATAACCGCCCGGTCCGAAGGCGTCCTCGCCGCCAAGCAGCACCAGGGCGCGGCCATGCTCCGCGGTCGCCTCGGCCAGCAGCTCTAGTTGGGCCCCGCTCAGGGCCGCCGCGGGCAGGTTGAGTAGCGTCACCGCGTCGTAATCAAGAAGGGCGTCCAGGTCCGTGGGGAACCCCTCCGGAGGGACCACGGTAGGCCGCACCTGCTGCCCAGCCAGGGCGGCGCTGAAGAGGGAGCCCCAGTCACCATCCCGCGCCACCAGAAGCACACGCCCGGCGGGTAACACCTGCACGTTGGCCTCGGCCACGTTGTTCGCCTCGTACACGTCGCCTGGCGCGCTCAGCTCCGCGCGGTAAAGGGCGCCGCCGGGCTCGCTTTCGGTAACCAGGACTTCGAGATGATTGATGCCCGGCAGCAAGTTCACCGCGCGTTCGTCGATCACAGCCCCGTCCCGCGACGTGCGCAGGGTGGCCGGGCCCTCACGCTGAGCGTGCGCCACCACCCGCAGCGCGAAGCGGTCACCGGCCAGGACAACCGGAGGCGGGATCACCTCACGCACCAGCACCTCGGCTTCGGGGCTCCTTGCAAGGGGCAGGGCGTGCAGGGTGTACAGGGTGGGCAGGCCCGTGGGGTCGA
>JBBAFX010000293.1:0-2869 GCA_041655195.1 Trueperaceae bacterium | reverse complement strand
TTTCAAGAGGTACAGGGGGCGCTGCATCGGCAGAGGCGGCCATGGCCATCATGCGCCGCCCCTCAGGCTGGTAGCTGGCACCCTCTCCGCCCAACTGGATTTCGCGAATCTCATAGGAGGCATAGCCAAACGCATCGGTCAGGGCTTGTGCGCGTGCCTGAAACGCGTCTGCCGCCTCTTGCATGAGCGCCGCCTCGTACCGCGCTCTCGCCTCAGGCGCCACGAAGAAGGAAATATTGCCGATTGGCATGCGATCCGCGACCTTGGCGGCCAACTGGGACACTGCCTCGAAGTCGGTGGACTCAAGCAGAATTGCAGCCGTCCCGCGCCAACTGGCTATCTGGCCTTCACGATTGCTCATGGGCCAGATCTGGAAGTTGCCACTGGAGACCTCGATATCTGCGTGACCCTTCACCTGCTTCATCACACTATCGACCTTTTCTGCCAGCGCTGCAGCAACAGCAGGTTGAGCAGTTCCGCTCTCTTCGGCCGTGAGCGTAAGCCGCACCGTATCACGTGATACCTCGGTCACCGCCTCGGCTCGCAGGCTGGCATATGGAAAGCGGGTCTCGATGACTACAGCGCCATCCGCCATCGCTGGCTGTGAGAAAAACAAGGTAGCCACTGCTCCGACGGCTGATGCAAGGGCTAAGACACGGGACACGCGGGATCTGGACTTCATGACATTCGCTCCGTTGGATCGGGATAGGGGGCAGTCATTGTAGACTGCGCCCCTCCCACACCACCCGGCATGCGGGTCCGCACCGGGCGGTTCGAGAAGTTGAGGTCATGAGAGTCGGGGTAGCCCGAGTCCATCGAAGTGCGCAATGGTAAGCACACCGTTAAGCGACTTCGCGCTATTGCGCCACCAGCGTCGAGAATTTGCGGCGATCCGTTGGGCCAGCCATTTGGCTGCCCCCAGTGCTCGAAGCTCCCGATACATGGTGGTGCCGCGCTTCCACTGTCTAAGCTGGATCGCTCGCAACCGGTGACGTATCCACTCGTCCAGCTCACGCCAGACGCGGGGTGTTTGCGCCAGTCGGAAGTAGCCCTTCCAGCCCAGCAGGTAAGAGCGTAGATTATCTACGACTTTCTGCATGCTGCGTCCGCCTGAGCGGCGAGTCAGTTGCCGGACACGTTGTTTGAACGTAGCCAGAGCCTTGGTCGCCACCTTCCGCTTGACCAACCCCTTCGGGGCAACCCAGAAGCTATAGCCAAGGAACTTACGATTGGCGAACACGCTGACCACTGCACTTTTGGTCTCATTGACCTTTAAGCGCAGCCTAGCGTATAGGCGCCGCAGTAATGCCATCACCCGTTCACCTGCCCGGCGACTGCGTACATAGACGTTGCAGTCGTCGGCGTAGCGAGCGAAGCAATGGCCTCGGCGTTCCAGCTCCTTGTCCACTTCATCGAGCAGTACGTTGGCCAGAAGCGGCGAGAGCGGCCCGCCTTGCGGCGTGCCCTCGTACCGTTCGATGGCCACCCCACCATCCATGATGCCGCTGTTCAGATAGGCCCGGATCAGGCGGATGATACCTGCGTCCGGGATGCGTCTCTGTAGGCGGTCAACCAGAATGTCGTGGTTGACCCGGTCAAAGAACTTCTCCAGGTCCACATCCACCACAGTACGGCGGCCTGACTGCACGTACGACTGAGCGGCAAGCACCGCATCAAGCGCCCGTCGGCCCGGCCTAAAGCCGTAACTATGCTCGCTGAAGGTGGGGTCAAGCAGCGGTTGTAGCACTTGCAGCAGTGCCTGTTGGATCAGGCGATCCGTCACCGTTGGGATACCCAGCTCGCGCTGGCTACCGTCTGGCTTCGGAATCATCACCCGTCGCACCGGACTGGGCCGGTACGTCCCCGATAACAATTGCTCACGGATGACGGGCCAGGCGGTCACCAAATGGCGGGCGGTCTGGTCAATGTCCAGGCCATCCACCCCTGCGGCACCCTTATTGGCTCGCACCCGTTTGAACGCTTGCTTCAGGTTCTCTCTTGTCAGCGCCGATTGCAGCAGCGCTGACCCTGTATCCTCATTTGCACGGCGCGGGCCGCTCGTTTCCTCGCTGGTGAGATCACACTCGGCTTCACCGTGTGCTACGCCCTCCCGCTCCACAGGTGTGGGCATCTGAGGCAGTACGAGTTGCATCGCCATGTCGAGTGATACTCCTTCTCGTTCGGTCCTTTGCCGTTTAGCTTCTGGCCCTCGCGGCCCCGCGACTCCGGCTACTACGACCTTTGCTGACTTCTCGCTCCGGCTCGACGCCGTTACCCTTTCAGGATCGAGGCGAGATCTCCCCAGGTAAGAACGCACTCCTTCGCTGCACAACCGCCGGATCTACGCCGCTTCGCCTTGATCACGAGAGCTTCGCGGTTCATTGCCCGCTCGCCCTGCTTGGCAACGCCTTCTATCCGATTCTTGTTCATCGGCTCGCAGCTTACGCTCCACGCTTCCTTCCCACGATCAGTCGCCCTCACGCAGTTGCGCTTCACTTCATTCGCTGTGATCAACTTATGGCGGGACTTACACCCGCAGGAGTGCGCCCATGCTGGGCGCACAAAGAAAACGCCCGCTGACGCGGGCGTTCTTGATACTACGGCAGTTGGCCTAACGGATTACAGGGGGCGAATTTCTGCCGCCTGAGGACCCTTGGGACCATCTTTAACTTCGAACTCGACCTCTTGGCCTTCGTTCAAGCTGCGATAGCCACGACCCTGGATGGCGGAGAAGTGAGCAAAAACGTCACTGCCACCAGCATCGGGGGTGATGAAACCGAAGCCTTTTTCGGCATTGAACCACTTAACTTTGCCCTTTTGAACCATGATATGGAGCGTCCTAAAAATAAAACAAGAATTGCATTGCACC
>JBBAFX010000292.1:0-2904 GCA_041655195.1 Trueperaceae bacterium | reverse complement strand
CCAGGTCCTCGAGGATGACCAGGTCGCCCGCGGGGGCGTGCATGGGCGAGAGCTCGGCGATTAGCGTGATGAGCTTGAGCCGCAAGGCGTAGACCTGCTTGAGGTACATGAAGTCGATGGCCGCCACGATGGTGCCGATGCCGTGCTTAGCCTCCACGAGGCCGTCGAACTCCAGGCGCTGCAGGACCTGCCGGATGGGGGTACGGCTCACGCCGAACTCCTCCGCCAGCTTGGTCTCGCTGAGAGCGGTGCCTGGCGGGTAGGTGAGGACGGCTATGCGTTCGCGTAGCTCGAGGTAGATGTGATCGATGTTGGTGGGCCCGCGGCGACTGGTGCGCCCGCTACCGTCCTGCTTGGCTGTTCTGCTCACGTGACTCCCTGACGTGCTCATAGGTTCGAGTTACTGCGCGCACCTAGCGTGCGCTGCCCGCCGCACCGTAACCGCGACTTTGTTGCCTTGCCGTGTTGACCGTACAGCATGACGGGTCATAGAATGCAACCTGTATCCTAATTGTATACAACCGCGTGGAGTCAGTTTAGGCGTGCGGCACAGAGTTTGTCAACCAGGTTGCGCTTACGCCGCTGCATAGGAGAGTGGGCATGAAGCAACGTACAGATATCGCCTTTCCCATGTCCGAGTACGAGCGGCGCCTCGCCTTGGTGCGAGCAGGCATGCAGCGCCGTGAACTCGACGCCCTGCTGGTAACCACACCAGAGAACATCACCTACCTGACGGGCTTCGAAAGCCCCGGTCATTACTGGTTCCAGGCCCTGGTGGTGCCCGCCCAGGGCGAACCATTCACGGTGTCGCGCTTGCTGGAGACCAGCGGCGTCGATGCGTACAGCTGGATCGAGCACAACCTGGCGTACAGCGACGACGATGACCAGATGGCCGTGCTGGCGGCGCGCCTGACCGATTTCGACCTGGCCGGCGCGACCGTGGGCTTCGAGAAGGAGTGCTGGTTCTTCACGGCCGCACAGCAAGAGCAGCTCTTCGCCAACCTGCCGGGCGCCCGCTTCGTGGACGCCTCCGGCACGGTGGAAGCGTGCCGGCTCATCAAGTCCGAGCTGGAGGTCGACATGATCCGCCAAGCGGCCCGCACCACCGAGGCGGGCATGCGCGCCGGCATCGCTGCGGTGATTGAGGGCGCCACCGAGAACGACGTAGCGGCCGACATCAGCTACGCCATGATCAAGGCGGGCAGTGAATGGCCAAGCATCGTACCGTTCGTGGCCTCCGGGGAGCGGGGCGCAATCGGTCACGCCACCTGGCGGGAACGCGTGCTGCAGAGCGGCGATACCGTGTTCCTCGAGGTCGCTGGCTGCCGGCGCCGTTACCACGCCCCAATGATGCGCACCTGCGTCGTGGGCTCTCCAGCTCCTGAGCTAGAAGCGGCGTTCCAGGTGGTCATCGACGCGTTCCAGGCTTGCGTGGACGCCATCCGCCCAGGTGCGGTGGCGGCCGACGTGGACGCGGCGGCGCGGGCCGTGGTGGCAGGTTCCGGCTTCGGAGGGACGCAGGCGTCGCGCGTGGCGTACTCCGTAGGCATCGCCGTGCCGCCCGACTGGGGCGAGGGGAACATCCTCAGCATCAAGCCGCGTGAGGAGCGCACGTTGCAGGCCAACATGACCTTCCACCTGCTGCCGTGGGTGCAGATCCCCGGCAAGGGGGGCGTAGGCTGCACCGAGACCATCCGCGTCACCGAAACGGGTTGCGAGCTCCTCACCGACCTGCCCCGCGAGCTGTTCGTGAAGTGAACGAGTCGGCCTCCCCCATCGTCTGCGACGTCGACTTCAGCGGCCCCGGCAAGCAGGTGGGCAACCTTTACGTGCCTTACTCGCGTAACGACTCCGCGTGGGGCAAGGTGCTCATCCCCATCGCTGTGATCCAGAACGGCGACGGACCCACCCTCTACCTGAACGCGGGCACGCACGGCGGCGAGTACGAGGGGCCCGTGAGCCTCCTCAAGCTCATCCGGTGGCTCGAGCCGCACCACGTGCAGGGACGCGTGATCATCACCCCCACCCTCAACCCGCTGGCCGTGAGGTCGGGTGAGCGGCTCTGCCCCGCCGACGGTAAGGACCTGAACCGCGTTTTCCCAGGCGACCCGCGCGGCACGCTCTCGCAGGTGGTAGCTCACTACGTCAGTGAGCACATCCTGCCGCTGGCGGACGCGGTGGTGGACCTGCACTCGGGCGGCTCGTCCCTGCAACTACTGCCGTACGCCAGCATGCATTACCTAGCCGATCCGACGCAGTTCCGGGCCACGTACGAGGCCATGCGGGCGTTCGGAGCGCCGTATAGCCTGCTTATCCGCGAGTTCAGCGGTCCCGGGCTGCTGGATTACGAGGTGGAATCGCGCGGCAAGGTGTTCCTCTGCCCCGAGCTGGGCGGTTCCGGCACGCTGGAGCCCTACACCCTGAAGATCGCTGAGCAAGGCGTTCGCAACGTGCTGAGGCACATGAACATCATGGCGGGCGAACCCAGCGAGGTCGACGTGCCCGTCATCGCATCGAGCCAGCTTATCGAGGTGCCGGATCCGGATCACTACTACCTGGCGCGCATCTCGGGCATCTTCGAGCCGTGTGTGAGGCTCGGCGACGAGGTGGCTACCGGCCAGAGGCTCGGGCAGATCCATAGCCTCGACGATCCGGAGCGCGACCCTTACCAGGTGATTGCCGTGCAGGACGGAATAGTGCTGGGCCGGCGCGGACCGGGCGTAACCACGCGGGGCGACAACGTGGCGCTGGTGGCGAGGGTCATCGAGGAGCCGCCAGGCGTTTGAGCCGAGCGCGTGGGGAGGGCGCTATAGGGTCCCCTCCTTGTTCAGAAGAGCCGGCCGGCCTCTGCCCCGAACGCTGCCCGCTCGTGCTCGAGCAGGCGGCGCTTAACCTCGGTGCCGG
>JBBAFX010000291.1:0-2920 GCA_041655195.1 Trueperaceae bacterium | reverse complement strand
ACCCCGGTATCGAAGGTCACGCTAGGCAGCCTGCACGACCTCGGTTACGTGGTGGCGTACGAGATGGCCGACGCCTACTCGTTACCCGTGACCGGCGCGCACGTTCACGGCCCCGCCGAGCTGTACCACCACGGCGAGCCCGTCCTGCTTAGGCCCACGTTGCCAACAAACTGAGCTCTCAGGCGCCGGCTGCCGCCCGCTCCCTCTCGTACTCTCGCCACGCGTCGTAACTGCCCTCCAGCTCGACCACGTTGCTGAAACCGCGGTTACGCAGCGCGCTAGCCACCGCCAACGAGCGCCCGCCGCTCTGGCAACTGACGACCAGCTTCCCGCCTCGCGGCAGGCTGCTGAGGTTCTTCAGCACCCTCCCGCCGTGCAGTTGCCGCGAGCCCGGCACGTGACCGGCGGCGTGCTCGGTAGCGGTGCGCACGTCGAGCACCACGGCGTTATCGAGCCGCTGCAACTCGGCCGGGGTAACGAGCGTTAGCGGCGCGGTCTCGAACCCGCTGAGCGACGTCACGTAACCCACCACGTTGTCTATCCCCACGTAACTAAGCCGGTCGCGCAACACCTCGGCGCGCTGAAGTGAACCGGCGAGCAGCACGATCGGCCGCTCCTCCACCTCAGGGTCGATGACCCAGGAAGCGTAGGTTGCGAACGAGTTGCCGCCTGGAATAGCCAGGGCGCCCGGCACGGACGCCGCCCACTGCTCACGGGTAGTGCGCGTGTCGATGAACACCAGGTCACGGTTCACGCGGCCCCGCAGGTCAGCCGCGCTCATCTCGGTGAGAGGCTCGCGGCGGCCGAGGAGGGCGGGACCGTCACGGTTCTGGCGCTTCATGCGCCCGAAGTAATTGGGAGCGTCCGGTTGACCGTCCAGCAGTTCAGCCACGAAGCCGTCCAGGTCGTTGTTCGCCACGTAGCTCGCCCACCACGCCGTGAGCTTCTCGTACCCCACCGTGGTGCTAGCGACCGCGCCGAGCGCCTTACCGCAGGCGCTGCCCGCCCCGTGCCCGGGCCACACCTGCACGTGGTCGGGCAGGGTCACGAAGTGGCGCCTCAGGCTCTCGAACAGGCGCTGGGCGCCCTCGAAGCGGGTGTCTACGTAACCAGCGGCCTCGTCGAGCAGGTCGGGCCTGCCGAGGTCGCCCACGAACACGAAATCGCCCGTCAGCGCCAGCACGGGCTGTTCGCTGCGCGGCAGGTCGCTGACGAGGAACATCATGTGCTCCGGCGTGTGCCCAGGCGTGTGCACCGCCTCCAGGCGGATATTGCCCACGTCGAACGTGGTGCCGTGCACCAGCGGTTCATGCGCCAACGGGTAGCGCCAGTCCGGTCCACCCTCGTCCGAGAGGTAGAGCGCTGCGCCGGTAGCGGCCGCCAGCTCGCGGGAACCCGAAAGGTAGTCCGCGTGGATGTGTGTCTCCGTGACCGCGGCTATGCGCAGGCCGTTGGCCTCTGCGTCCGCCAGGTAAACACCTATGTCGCGGCGCGGGTCCACCACGACCGCCACGCCCGCCTGCTGGCAGCCGATCAGGTAACCGCCCTGCGCCAGGTCCGTGTCGTAGAACTGCTTGAAGTACATATCGCTACGAAGGTTAGTCCTTCCGCCACCCGGCGCGGGCGAACCCTGTTACCAAACTGCTATGCACGAAATGCATAATGGGGGCATGAGTGACGCCCCGGAACCGGTGGAACGCCTACCCGACGCCGAGCACCTGCTGACGCTGCTGGCCGTGGCCGACGCCGGCAACGAGAGCGCCGCCGCCGAGATCCTGGGTGTCGGCCAATCTTCCATCAACCGCCGGCTGTCAGGCTTGCAGCAGCACAGCGCCTCACCCCTTACCAGGCGCACCGCTGCTGGCACCCGCCTGACCCCGGCCGGCGCGGCGCTGCTGCCGTACGCGCGCGATATACGCGAGGCGCTCCGCAGCGCCGCGCGGCTGCTGGCACCCGCCGGCAGCGCACCCCTGCGGCTGCACCTGGGCCTCAGCCCGCATCTACTGCCGCGCCTGGCCGGCAGCCTGGCGGGCGCTGCCCAAGCGCATGAGCCGCTGGACCTATCGTTCGTAGAGTCGGGCTCCGCGGACCTGCTGGCGGCCGTGCGCGCCACGCGCCTCGACGCCGCGCTCACCCTCTGGGCACCTGCCGGTACGGAACCGGGCCTGAGCGCACAGCAGTTAGGCACAGACCGAGTCGTGCTGGTGGCGCCCGCCGGCACCGGGGTGGTCAAGGCTGGGCGCGTTGACCCAGCCGCGTTACGCGGCAGCACGGTGCTGCTGCCGGGAACGAGCACCATCTCCGACCGCGGCCGCGCCTTCACCCGCATGCTGGGCGTGAGCCAGACGCAGGTGGTGGAGCTGTCCGGACCGTCCGCCGTTAGGGCGGCGGTGCTGGCGGGTCAGGGCGTGGGCGTGCTGCTGGCGTCGTACGTCAGCGCCGAGACCACCGCCGCGTGGTTGGTGGCCGCGCCGCTCTCCTCAGCCTTCGCTGGGCCACCCGAAGCCGCTGACCAAAGCTCTGAGCCGGACGACGCCGCCACGGCTGAGACACAGGCGCGCGCGAAGGGCCTCGACACGGTGAGCGTGTGGCTACTCGCCAACGACACCGTGCCCGAGGAGGCCACCAGGCGGCTCACGACTCTAGCTAGGTCAGCTGTAGAGAGTTCGCAGGTCGGTTAACGTTCTTCGGCGGGGATCGGGTCGCTGCCCGCCGCCCGGCTCCCGACACCCGTCGCTCGACACCCGTCTCACGCCACCCTCACCCGATCTGGCCCGCCCGCACCGAGTCGAAGTACGCCTTCAGCGCTCCCTCGCCGCCAGCGAAGGAGTAAGCGCGCACGCCGCCTTCGCGGAGCTTCTCAGCCACCGCGTTGCTGCGCTGACCTTGCGGGCAGAACGCCACGTAAGTAGCGGACTTG
>JBBAFX010000290.1:0-2964 GCA_041655195.1 Trueperaceae bacterium | reverse complement strand
CCGATCTCGTTCGTGACCTCCCTGTACGAACCCGTCTGGGCCGTGAGGCCGCGGGTACAGACGAAGGCGTCAGGCGGCATCGTGCCGGGCGCCGACGCGGGACAGGTCTTACCCTCAGTTGGTGCCATCCTGGGCCGCGAGGCGGCGGACATGAGCTTCATGGAGTCCGCCATGCCGGCTCCCGTGGCCGCGGCGCCGCAGATGAGCGGCGCGGGCGTGGTGGGTCAGGCGCAAGCTGGCGCTACCGCCACCAGCTTCGCTTATCACGTCATGGAACCCGTAACCATCGGTCGTAACGAATCGGCGCTCGTACCCATCGTGGTGGCCGAAGTGACCGCCGAACGGGTGGCGCTCTTCGACCAGAGCAACCACGCCAGCCACCCGCTGCACGCGGTTCGCATCGTCAACGACACTGGGCTGCAACTCGCCGCAGGCACCGTCACCATCTACGACGAGGTGGGCTTCGCTGGCAACTCACAGTTACCAGAACTGCTTCCAGACGCCGACCGCCTGCTGCCGTTCGCGGTAGACCTCGAACTCAACGTGACTCTACAGACCGGCTCCCGCAGCACCAACGTCACGAAGGCGGTCATCCGCGGCTCCGTCATCGAGGTCACGGAACTCACCCGGCACGTGGTCGATATCTCGGTCAGCGGCTCGGCTAACGACGGGCGCTTCCTGATCGTGCAGCTGCCGGCGTTGCCGGGCTTCGACATCGTGGAGCCCAAGCCCGCGCCGCCACTGTCGGGCGCACGGGCCCGCATAGGGGTGGCCATGGTCGGCGCGGACGGCGCCGTGCCGTCGGACCGTTCGGTACCCACGCACCTAGTGTGCCGCGCGAACACCGCTTGCAGCGTTGAAGTCATCGCTGAGCGCCTCGACGCGCAGCGGCTCGCTATCGCTAACCTTGCCACTGACCGACTCGCGTTCTTCCTCGAGAACGTGGAGCTGTCTGATGAGGACCGCGCCACGCTGGACCTCATTGTTAACCTGCAAACCGAACTGGCCCACACTGAACGCGCCATACAGCGCACCGCGTCCCAGATCCAAGGCATCGTGGCGGAGCAGCAGCGCATACGCTCCAACATGGGTGCGCTCGACCGCAACTCCGACCTGTACCGGCGTTACGTAGCGGAGCTAACGGCGCAGGAGGACGTGCTGGCGGAACTGCTCCAGGAGCAGACTGTACAGCAGGACAAGCACGAAGACCTGCAGCAGCGCCTGAACGACCTGGTAAGCCGGCTGGGCGGCTGATCGCGCGACTTTGGGTACCCTTGGCTCATGAGCCGCGCCTTCATCAAAGAGGACGCCGATGCCGAACAGGTGTTGGTCACACCGCGCCCGCCACTGCCGGAGGGGGTAGACAACCTCGTCACCCCCGCCGGCCTGGCGGCGCTGGAAGAGGAACTGGCGGCGCTGCAGGCAGAGGCCGCTGAGCTGGCGGCGTTGCCAACCGAGACGTCGGGCTCCAACGCGGTCAGGCGCCTGGCAGCGCTCGACGAAGAGATCCCCGCCCTGGAGGACCGGCTGCGCAGCGCCGTGCTGGTACCCACGCCCGCACCTGGCACCGATGTGGTGCAGGTAGGCGCCACGGTGACCGTGAAGGACGCTGCGGCGGGCGCCCAGCCGAACAGTTTCGTGATAGTCGGGGTCGACGAAGCCGACCCGCTCGAGGGCCTGGTGGCGTTCACCGCCCCCGTAGCGCAGGCACTACTGGGCAAGCAGCTAGGCGCCACGGCCACCTTCACCACCGGCGACGGTGTGACCCGCAGCGTGCTCCTCGTTGACGTCAAATACGACTGACCGGTTCCGGCCGAGTACTGCTGACTACCCGTTGAAGCTGCGCGCCACGCTGCCCAGCGTAGTTAGCTCCAGCGGCACCTCGTTCAGTTCCCTGACCGCCGCCCGCACCGCCGCCTGCTGACCGTCGGGGCAGCACACTATTATATAGCCGCTGATCTTGCCGCCGGGCAGCTGCGCACCCACCCCCAGGGCACGCATGCGCCCCACCAGATCTATGACGCGTTCGTCCTCGAAGTTGCCCGGTAGCAGCTGCTTCAGGCGCTGCTGCTCGCCTATGCAGTTCGCCACCCGGGTCAGGTCGCCGGCCGCGAACGCGCCCTCCAGTTCGTCGACCAACTGCTTCATGTCGTGCAGCACGGGCAGGGCGGTGTCGAAGTTAGCGCTGAGGGTCTGCAGCGAGGCCTTGGTGGGCGCCCGCCAACCCGTTTCGAACAGCAGCAGCGACGCCTGGAACGCCTCCCGCGTGACGGCGCTCATGGCCACGGGCCTGGCGGTCACGTCGGCCCCCCGATAATCGAGGCGCAGTAGACCCCCGCGGGCGCAAATGTGCGCGTCGTGGTAACCGGAGGCGCCCTTCAGGCTCTCCACTTCCACGTGCGCGGCTTCCGTGCCCAGCGCCTCGGGGGCAGGTAGCTCGCCCCGGTACGCGCGGGCGGCGTGCACCAACCCCACCGTTATGGCGCCGGAACTACCCACCCCGCTGCCGGTGCCCACGTCCAGCCACACTGAGACCCGCACGGGCGGGTGCTCGGGGTCCACGGACATTAGGGCCTCGCGCACGAGGTCGTTCTTCAGCTCAGCCAGGCTAGCAGCGCGCTCCACAACGCCTGGCGAGTGCACCTCGAACGCGCCATCCACGCTCGGCAGCATGGTGACCCAGGCTGCGGCCTGCACGGTGCTACTAATGGTGGCGCCGCCGAAGCGGGCGGCGTACTCCTTAACATCAGTCAGGCCGCCCGCGAACGGTACGCGTAGCGGCGCCCGGACCACGATCATCTCGTAACCCTCCACGTTCCACGCCCCCCAGCGCCCAGGGGCTGCGTGTCTGCGGGCCTCAGCCCTGCTCCTCGCTCCAGAGCCGGCGAGCCACGGCGCGCACGTTCTCTTCCGCGCTAGGCAGCGTACCGCCCAAGTGCACCCATTCATTGCTGTGCACGAAGC
>JBBAFX010000289.1:0-3007 GCA_041655195.1 Trueperaceae bacterium | reverse complement strand
GGACGGGCTTTTCGCCTTCGACGTCTACCAGCCGCGTTTAGGCGCCCTGGGCGTCATGCGCCGCGAGCCGGAGTGGGCCGACCTTGCGCCGAACACCGACCTATTCCTAGTGCAGGAGCACGACCCCGAGGCGCAGCTGGTGACGAGCCACTACTACCTAGACCAGCGCGGCGCGGACGGCACGGTGACGCGCACGACCACTACCCTCAGGCAGCGTTACTACCACCGTTACGAGCTGGAGCGAGCGCTCAGGGCAGCGGGCTTGGGGCGCGTGCAGTTCTACGGGGCGTTCGATCGGCGGCGCTGGGAGGCCGACAGTCCTATGCTGCTCGGTCTGGCGCGAGCCTCGCGATGATCCGCAAGCTCTCCGGGTGCACCACCACCGCTTCCGGCATGCGGAAGGTGCGCCACAGGTCGTAGGGCGCCAGCCCGTTAGGGCCGGCCAGCAGCAGCGTTAGCACGGTGGCGTGGCTGACCACGGCCAGGCGCCTGCCGGTGCTGCCGGTGCCGCCGGTGCCACCGGCGCTGCTGGCCTGCACTGCGCGCAGCCCGCGTTCGAAGCGGCGACGCGCTTCGGCGCCTGTTTCCTGACCGAAGAGCAGCACGTGCGGGCTGCCGAAGAAGCGCTTGAGCGTGCGCTGCCACTCGGCTTCGTCCATCAGGGCGGTGCGCTTGCGGTGGTGCTCCTCTAAGTCGGGGGCGGTCACGCTGCGTACGCCCAGGCCCGCGGCCAGCGTGCGGCCGGTGCCCACGGCTTTAGGTTCGTGGCTGGTGACTACCAGGTCGACGGGATACGTGGCCGCTAGTTGAGCAGCCAACTCGGCGGTCAGCTCCGCGGCGCCAGCGTCCAGGCTCCACTGCGCCGAGTTGACGCCCGCCTGCGGCACCGTGGGCGCGTGCCGGACGAGCACCAGGTAGGGCTCGTCCGAGGCGGCAGGAACGGAGGTGGGTCTCTCGTTCAACTTACGAGCCGTACACGAAGCCCGTGACGGACCAACCGTCCGGGACCGGGAACGAATCGACCCCCAGCACGTCCATGAACAGCTGCCCCTCGATCTTGAGGAGCGTGGCGTGACCCATGAGCGCAGCCTGCAGGATGGTGGCGGCCTCCTCGTTCAGGGCGTCCACCTCCGGGTAGAAGAGGATGTCTATGCGCGTGGCCTGGTTAGCCGCCACCGGCACGGGGCGCATGTCTTCCGTGGCCATGGGCCAGCCCGACACGGAGAGGGAGAGGTCCTTGCCGAGCAGGAAGTAGCCGACGTCGCCGGGGTTGGCGGCCTGCAGCACCACCTGCACGACCGGCACGCCCGGCTGCACCATGAAGACGCGGCTCTCGGCTTCGTTGATCCGCAGGATGGGCGCCTCCACCGACTGCCGCGCTGAGGCGTGACCCTGCAGCAGCGTGCGGTTGCGGCTCTCGTACTCGTGGGTGGAGGTGCGGAAGCGCACGGCGCCGTCTATCTGGAAAAGCATGGGCTGATCGGCGAAGGCGCGCACAGCTGCCGTAAGCAGCTCGTTGTCGCCAGCCACGGAGGTGAGCACGTCGAAACGTACCGGCACGGTAGCGCCGGGCTCCAAGTAAGCATCGGGAGCGAGAGCCCCGCGGCTAACGCGCTTGCCCTCTAAGTACACCGTGTACGTGATGGCGTCGATCCACACCCCGAACTCGTTGGGGTTGCGCAGTTGCGCTCCGGCGGTCAGCTCCAGCTGGTCGCCGGCGCCGGGCGGGTCGAAGCGCTCGATGGTGGTGCGCCCCTCCACCAGCTCGAACTGCATGGGCAGCACGGAGCCGATGGCCTGCGTCTGCCTTATCTCGGTGCGCGGCGCGCAGGCGGCCAGGAACACGAGTGAAGCCAACAGTAGGGAGATGCGGAGCCCCGCCATACGTGCCACGAAGCGAGTCTAAGGGCGGCGCCGAGGCCAGCGCAACTTGCCGCTAACGTCTGAAGGCTGGGGCACGAACACCAGCAGCATGGAGACCAGCGCCAGGCAGGCTAAGCCAACGGCCGCGCCCGCCACCGCGTTGGGCACGACCCCCGTGGCTTCCAGGCTGACGCTCCACAAGATGCTGGCGACGACCGCGTAACTCAGCGCCACGAACGCCGGCGTGAGCGCGGTGAGGAGCGGCCGCGTGCGCTGCCAGCGCCGCGCCAGCAAGGCGCCGACCAGGAGCAGCACGAGCACCACGAGCGCGAACGGCAGCAGCGCCACGCTCTGCATGCCCGCCTGCCACGAGATGACGCCCAGGTACACGGCGTGTCCCGCCACCGGCAGTAACGACAGGACGGTCAGGAGGAGGAAACGGCCGCGCTTGAGGGCCGGCCGCAGTAGCAGCCCCAGGATCAAGCCCAGCACGATGGCTACCAGCGCGAACCGGAAGATGAGCCGCACCTAGATGACCTCCCTCACCATCACCGCTTGGCTGCGGCGCCGCAGTTCTTCGCGCAGGCGCTTGGCCCAGGACGCTGTCAGGTCCGGGTCGGCGTCCAGTATCTTCAGCGCCAGGCCGCGCGCCTCCTCGATGATCTCCACGTCGTTCACGATGTCCCCGATGCTCAACTCCGGCAGGCCCGACTGGCGGGTACCGCGCAGGTCGCCTGGCCCGCGCAGGCGCAGGTCCATCTCGGCTATGGCGAAGCCGTCCGCGTGCTTGACCACTATGTTCAGGCGCTCCCTGGTCTTGCGGCTGGCGTCGCCCGCCACCAGTATGCAGTGGCTCTCGTGAGCGCCGCGCCCCACGCGGCCGCGTAGCTGGTGCAACTGCGCCAACCCGAAGCGCTCCGCGTTCTCGATGATCATGACCGTGGCGTTCGCCACGTCCACACCCACCTCTATGACGGTGGTCGAGACCAGCAGGTCCAGGTCGTGCCGGCGGAAGGCCTCCATGGCCTCGTCCTTCTCCGGCACGCTCATGCGTCCGTGCAGCATGCCGATGCGCGCCGCCTCGGGCAGCATCTGGCGCAGGTCCTCCACCAGCCGGGTGGCGGCCAGCACCTCGTCGAGCGCC
>JBBAFX010000288.1:0-3016 GCA_041655195.1 Trueperaceae bacterium | reverse complement strand
CATTGGGCTCGCGTTGAAGCACGGGGTGACCCACTTCGTGAACATCTCGACCGACAAGGCCGTCAACCCAACCTCGGTCATGGGCGCCTCTAAGCGGATCGTGGAGTTCCTCGTGCAGGACGCGGCTCAGAAGGCCGGACCGCATCAGACGTTCGTGTCGGTTCGGTTCGGTAACGTGCTGGGCAGTCGCGGTAGTGTCATCCCGATCTTCAAGAGCCAGATCGCGGCCGGCGGACCGGTAACTGTTACCCACCCCGACATGGTGCGCTACTTCATGACCATCCCCGAGGCCTCACAGTTGGTTCTGCAGGCTTCCGGTCACGGGCAGAACGGGGAGGTTTACATCCTCGACATGGGCGAGCCCGTACGCATTGTCGACCTAGCCCGCGACCTCATCAGACTTAGCGGTCTGGAACCTGATGTGGACATACCCATCGAGTACTCAGGCATAAGGCCCGGCGAGAGGCTGGTTGAGGTTCTGATGACCGAAGCCGAACGCACCGACCAGACGCCACACGAGAAGATCTTCGTGGCGCGCGCCAAGCCAGCCGACCACGAGGAGCTCATGACCACGGTCGAAGCGCTGCAGAACGCCGCGCTGCGCTCTGACCACGCGCGAATCCGCACCCTGCTCGAGGAGTTCCTCGAAGGCTGCAGCTTCTCGCCCACGGTTCCCACGTTAGACGCATCAGGGCAGAGCCGCGGCGCCACCGCTGCCGCCGCCACCACCTCAGAGTTCCCAAGCTGAACGGCTCCGCTAACGTAAAGTCAGAAGCATGAACGTGCTGATCACCGGCGGCGCCGGATTCATCGGTTCCCACCTCGTACGCCTGTTGTTAAGCGAGGGACACACCGTTACGGTGCTCGACGATCTCTCGACCGGCAGGCTCGATAATCTCCCGGCCGAGGACGGGCGACTGCGCCTGCACCTGGGAGACGTCGCCGACCAGTCGGCGCTTGACGCCGTTCTACCCGGCCAGGACGCCGCTGTGCACCTGGCGGCGGTAGCCTCGGTCGAGGCCTCGGTGCGCGAGCCCGTACGCACTCACCGCACGAACCTAGAAGGCAGCATCCGCCTCTTTGACACCGCTGCAAGGCTGGGCGTCAGGCGCGTACTTTACGCCAGCTCGGCCGCTGTCTACGGCAACAACGCGAACCTACCACTGAGGGAAGAAGCCGAGAAGATGCCGCTGTCGCCCTACGCTGCCGACAAGCTGGCGGGCGAGCACTACCTGGCGCACTACCACCGCCTGGACAGGCTGGACGCCACAGCCTTCCGCTTCTTCAACGTCTTCGGCCCGCGGCAGGATCCTAGCAGCCCGTACTCGGGTGTCATCAGCATCTTCCTTGACCGCGCCCGCAGGGGCGCGCCAATCACCGTGTTCGGTGACGGCACCCAGAGCAGGGATTTCGTGTACGTGGGCGACGTGGTTCGCGCCCTGGCAGGCGAGCTGACTCGGACCTCGGAGCGTCCCGCCGAGATGCCGGTTTTCAACGTCGGCCGCGGCTCGCAGGTCAGCCTGTTGCAGCTTCTCGAGCTGGTCCGCGACCTACCCGGCGTGCAGCCGTTCGACGTGCAGTTCGGCGCTCCGAGGCACGGCGACATCCATGCGTCTCTGGCCGACGTGTCGCGCCTGCGCGCAGCCGGCTGGGAACCGCGAAGCACGCTTAGCGAGGGACTAGCGCAGACACTTCAGAACAGCTAGTGCTCAGAGGCTCCGGGGTTAGATGACCAGCTGCGGCTCCGCATGCAGGTACCGGCTCATGCGCCGCTTGGAGGCGATGTCGGCGAACACACGCTCGACCTGGTCTTCGGTTAGGTCCAGCGTTTCGGCCACCGTTGCCGCCGGAACGTTGTTATCCACCGCGTACAGGCAGAGGTCCATGCGGTCGTAGGGCAGCGAGAAGTAGAACTCCTCCTGGCTTTGGGGCATGGAGTAGGTGTCGGTGGTGGGCGGCCGGGAGCGGATCTCCTCGGGCACGCCCAGCGCCTCGGCCAACTGATAGACCTGCGACTTGTAGAGGTGCGCAATGGGCTTTACATCGGCGGAGCCGTCGCCGTTCTTAACGAAGAAGCCCTGGTCGTACTCGAGCTTGTTCGGCGTTCCGAGCACCACGTAGTTCAGGCGGTCGGCGTGATAGTACTCCATCATCTTGCGGGTGCGCTGCTTGAAGTTGGTGGCGGCCACGACCTGCATGTACTCGGCCAGGGGCAGGCGCTCCTTGACGATTGTGCCGTCGGGCGCCTGGGCTACAACCGAGAAGATGCGGTAACTTTCGGACTCGATGACGCTGGGCAGGACCAGTTTGGCTTTCCAGCCGGGACCGTACTCGGGTATCACGCGCTTGAACGCCTCATCGCGCCGCTGGTAGGCGCGCGCGCCCTCAAGGATAGGCGTGATGTTCTCCAGCACGGTATCGACGCCGCAGCTGCTGGCGGCGAGCCGGCTGAGGTGCAGCGTGTCGTCCGACGAATCGGTTTCTGGCATGAGGACGCCCAGCACGTTGCTCGGACCGAACGCGCGGGCAGCTAGCGCCGCCACAACGCTGGAGTCGATGCCGCCGGAGAGGCCGAGCACCCCGCCCTTGCGGCGGAACTCGCGCGCCACGCGCCGCATGCCGCTGGTGATCTCCTCGATGGCCGCCTCGGGATCGGCTATGCGTAGGACGTCGAGGCCGAAGGCCCCCGTGGCGCTCACGCCGCGCCCACCTCGGTCAGGCGGCGCTCTACGTAACCCACCAGGCGTTCCACGCTGTCGAGGTTCTCGGGCAGAGTATCTTCGTCCGGCACCGAGAAGCCGTAGCGCTCCTCTATGAACGTGATCAGTTCGAGCACGCCCATGGAGTCCAGCACGCCGCTCTCGGTGAGCGACTCGTCGGCTGCCAGGCTGGCGCCGCCGTCGTCGAGGATGAAGTTGTCTGCCAGGAACTGGCGCAGTTCTTGCTCGATGCTTGCCTTGTCGTTTGCCATCTGTTCTCTCCTGATTCCGTGGGTTTCCTGATTAACCGATCGCGC
>JBBAFX010000287.1:0-3039 GCA_041655195.1 Trueperaceae bacterium | reverse complement strand
AATGAGTGTATAGCGTCCAGGGTGCGTTATGGCGGGAGCACCCGCCGCCGCCCGTGCCCCTCAGCGGTGGGTTCGTGACGCGCGGGGTTGACAGACCCACCCCTCGCTGTGTTCTACTTCCCCATCGCCACCAGGTACCCGTTGGTGCCAGGTTGCGAGCAGCACCGCCCGGTTAGGTAGCAGCTACCGCCGGCGGTCTTATCGAGAGCGGCCGAGGGAACTGGCCCTACAACGCCGCAGCAACCAGCCTCCATATAGGCGGGTGCTAAGTCCAGCCGGAACCGCAGCCACGATGGTGAGGATCCGGGCAGATAGGGGCTTCAGGCCTCATCTACGCGCGAGACCCAGGCGCACCGCAGCGAGACGATCTCCAGCGGACATTGCGTAAGGACCCGCGCAAGAGGAGGAGCAGCATGCGGTTCTGCAACCAACATGAGGTGCCCGTTTTCGGGCGCTCACCAGCAACACCCCCAACACAACGAATGTTCTCCGCGGCCTGAGCCGCAGGTTGGCGTTACCCGCCCATTGAACTGTGCGCACGCGAGTGCCGCGGCGCGCCTGGGCGAACACCGACCAGAACTGCAACGCGCACGGACCTTCCGTGCGAGCAGGTTGTTGGCGCCACATGGTGCCGGCGACCGGCACGCACCACAGCGTGCAACCACCGCGTAACCCGAGAGTTACCCGTCACCTGCATACAGCGTTTCCGGGCCTAAAGGCCCTGCCAAGGAGAACAGCATGTCCTACCGTTTCGAGACCCTTCAGATCCACGCCGGCCAGGAAGTCGACCCCACCACCAAGTCGCGCGCCGTGCCCATCTACCAGACCGTTAGCTACAACTTCGACAACGCCGAGCACGCCGCTAAGCTCTTCGGGCTGCAGGAGTTCGGCAACATCTACAGCCGCATCATGAACCCCACCAACGACGTGCTGGAGAAGCGCATCGCGGCACTCGAGGGCGGCCTCGCAGGCCTGTCCACCGCTTCCGGGCACTCCGCGGAGTTCCTCACCTTCACCACGCTGGCCGAAGCTGGCGACAACATCGTGGCGTCGCCCAACATCTACGGCGGCAGCCGCAACATGCTCTCCGTAACCTTGCCGCGCCTCGGCATCCAGACGAAGTTCGCGAGCGCCGAGGACGACCCAGCCGAGTACGCGCAGCTGATCGACGAGAACACCAAAGCCGTGTTCCTCGAGAGCGTGCCGAACCCCAGCCTGCGCCTGCCCGACATCAGGGCCATAGCGGACATAGCGCACGAACGCGGTGTGGCCGTGGTGGTCGACAACACCGGCGGTATCGGCGGTTACCTCATCAAGCCTGCCGAGCTCGGCGCGGACGTGATCATCCACTCCGCCACCAAGTGGATCAACGGCCACGGCACTGCCCTGGGTGGTCTCATCGTGGACGTCGGCAGCTTCGACTGGGGCAACGGCCGCTACCCCGGCTTCTCCGAGCCGAGCCCCAGCTATCACGGCCTCGTGTTCTCCGACGTGTTCGGTGTAGGCTCCCCGTTCGGCAACATCGCCTTCTCCATCCGCGCCCGTGTGGAAGGCCTGCGCGACCAGGGCCAGGCGCTGGCACCGCAGAGCGCCTTCTACCTGCTCAACGGGTTGGAGACCCTCAGCCTGCGGGCCGAGCGCCACATCGAGAACACCCGCAAGCTGGTGGAGTGGTTCGGCTCTCAGCAGGGCGTGAGCGCCGTTCAGTTCCCGGAACTGCCCGGCCACCCCAGCTACGAGATCGCTAAGCGCGACTACCCGCGTGGCGCCGGCGCCTTCTTCACCTTCGACCTCGAAGGCGGCGTTGAGGCCGGCCGGGCGTTCCTGGACGCGGTGCAGCTCGCCTCGCGGCTGGTGAACCTCGGTGATGCTAAGACCAGCGTCACGCACCCCGCCAGCACTACGCACTCTCAGCTCGACGCTGACGGGCTGGCTGCCGCTGGCATCGCTCCTGGACGCATCCGCGTTACCCCCGGCCTGGAACACATCGACGACCTCATCGCAGACTTCTCCCAGGCGCTGGAAGCCGCGCGCCGGGCGGTAACGGCCACCGCCGCGGACTGACGTGAGCACCCGCACCCAGGTCGACTCCAGGTCCGTGCTCGTGCACGAGACCTGGGGCGACCACGCCGCGCTCCTCGCTCGCCACTCCACGGGCGGGGAGGCCAGCGTTGGCGTGGTGGAGGGCCGCGTGCTGGACGTAGCGACCCCGCGCGACCCGCTGCGGCTCCAGTACGGCGGCGTGCTGGAACGAGTAGCCGTGGCGTACGAGACGTACGGCCAACTCAACCACGACGCAACCAACGCCGTGCTAGTGACCCACGCCCTCACCGGCTCGGGTCACGCGGCGGGCACAACCGACCGCGAAACCATCCCCGGCTGGTGGGACCCCCTCATCGGTCCCGGCAAGCCTATAGACACGAACCGTTACTTCGTGATCAGCAGCAACGTGTTGGGCGGCTGTTACGGCACCACCGGCCCCAGCAGCCTGAGCCCAGCGGACGGCCGCCCGTACGGGCCGCGCTTTCCGCGCTACACCGTGCGCGACATGGTGGACGTGCAGAAGCGCCTGGTCGACGCGTTAGGCGTGCGGAGCCTGCGCGCCGTCATCGGCGGCAGCATGGGCGGCATGCAAGTGCTCGAATGGGCGGCCAGTTACCCCGAGATGGTGCGCGGCATCGTGCCTATAGCCATCGGGGCCCGCCATTCCGCCTGGGCTATCGGCCTGAACGAGGTGGCGCGGCGCGCCATAATGTCCGACCCTGCTTGGCAGAACGGCAACTACCCGCTAGAGCATCAACCCGAGACGGGGCTGGGCCTGGCCCGCGCCATAGCAATGATCACGTACCGCAGTTACGACTCACTGGAGCAGAAGTTCGGGCGCGAGCGGCGCCCGGAGCGCACGGACTCTGGGCGAACTGGCACGGACCAGGTTGGTTCCGATCCGGTTGGCGCCGACGCCATCCAGTCCAGCTTCCAGATCGCTTCCTACCTCGATTACCAGGGCGTGAAGCTGGTCAAACGCTTCGACGCCAACAC
>JBBAFX010000286.1:0-3043 GCA_041655195.1 Trueperaceae bacterium | reverse complement strand
CTCCGCGGCCTCGAACCCCTTGCCAGCGACCGCCAGGTGATCGGTGAGACGGTTCAGGAATGCCAGCACCGCGCGGGAGTGACGTCTGCTCTGGTCCAGTGCAGGCAGCACGGCGCCGGCCTCCTCAGCGCGCCGCAGCGCGCGCCTGAAGACCGCCACGTCCGCGTTGCGGAAGCCGTAGATGGACTGCTTCGGGTCGCCCACCAGCTCCAGCGCCACGCCTACCTCTGCCAGCCGCTCGAAGAAGCGCCCCTGCAACGGGTTCACATCCTGGTACTCGTCCACCAGCACGCGGGGGTAACGCTCCGCCAACCGCTGGCGGGCCTGCGGTACGCCAAGCAACTGCAGGGCGCGGCGCTCCACTTCGCCCGGCGCCAGGCTAGTGGCGCCCAGACGGCGGTCGAAGGCGTTAAGGGCGGCCTCGTACACGCGGGCGAGAGCCACGTCCTCCGCGCTGCGCCCGAACGTGAGCCGCTCCGCCAGGGAGCGTTTCTGGAACAGCCGCACCGCCTTCGGCACGGCCTCGTTACCGAGGTAACGGGCGGGTTCGTGAAGGTAATGGGCGGGATCCTGCGCCAGGAGCAGCAGGCTGGTTAGCTCGACCTCGAAGAGCGCCTGCGCCTCCCACTCCGCGAGGATGGTGAAGCCGGGGTCGAGGCCCATCTGCGGAGCGTTCAACCGCAGGCCCGCGATCATGAAGCCGTGGATGGTGGTGAGAAGCGCCCCCGCCAGCTCGTCGGCGGCCAGGCGGAAACGCTCCTCGCTGCCGGCAGAGGCCTGGAACAGGCCCCCCAAGTAATCACCGCCACCGCGCACCTGCACTATGGCCTCGCCCACTCGCTGGCGCAGCTCATCGGCGGCGGCGCGCGTGAACGTGACCCCCGCCACGCGGCGCAGCGCCACGCCCTCGTCTATCAGCTGCAGGTACCGCAACACGAGGCTGGTGGTCTTGCCGGTGCCGGCGGAGGCGACCCGCACGGTGGGCGCCGGCTGCAGCGGCCGGCGGGTCATTGCCGCACCCCCTCGCGGCACAGGTCGAAGACCGGGCAGGTGCGGCAGTGGAAGCCCGGCTTGGGAGCCACCTGACCCGCCAGGAAGGCTGGCAGCTCCTCGCCGACCCAGTCGCGCCGCTGCCTCGCCAGGGAGAAGCTGCGGGCCACGCCGTGGCCGTGGGCGGAGTGAGGCTCACCCAGCACGGGCCACACGACCACGTCCACGCGCTCCACGTTGTGGCCGCGCTGGTTGAGGAGCCCGTAAGCGGCGTAATACTCCGTCCAGCGGTCCCGCAGGTAGTCGCGTGCGCCGGCGTCATCGGTGACGCTGCCGGGCGCCACGAAGCGGTAGAGCACCGCCCGCTGCGGCTGGTTCGCCGGGTCACCAGGCGCCGCGCGGGCGGAGCTGCCAGGCCCGGAAGCCAGCGGCTCCCGCCGGGCAGCGTGCAGGTGCGCGGCGGCGCGCCCTTCGCCTCCGAACATGCTGACGTTGAAGGTCAGGCGCTGCAGTTCCTCGCCGTGCGCCAGGAGCCAGCGCGCGGCTTCCGGGTACCGCGAACCGATCTCGGCCAGCCGGGCCAGTGTTAGGCGGCTGTTACGCTCACCCAGCAGGTCAGCCACCAAGCGGCGCCAGGCGGGCAGGTCGTCCTCGTACTCGGGTCCCCGCCGCAACGTGTCCTCGCCCCACACACGGAACGAGCACTGGCGGTAACGGCGGAGGCGTTCCGCCGTAGGGTTGCCCAAGGGCGCGGCGGAGAGCGGCGCGCGGTAGCCGGCGTCCTGCTCGAGCTCGAGCGGGCTGGCCGCCTGTACCGCCGGCAGTTCGCCCGGCGCTGCGCCCACGAGCGCGGTATCGGGCACGAGCTGACCGTCCTGGCTGGCTTGCGGGGCGGTCACCACCATGTGATCGGCCCTTGTGAGCAGGTCGGCGGCCAGCTGCTCACCGCGACCCTGGAAGCGGCGGGGCATGCCGCGCACCCGGTAAGCCTCGGGCGGCGGCAGGCGCTGCTCTTCAGGTAGGAAGTAGTCCTCGGCTTCGTTAGCTGCGAAGGCGCCCTCGACAGCGCCAAGCAGGTACGCCTTACGCCAGCGCCGGCCGGAGGCGAGGGTGGCGGTCACCAGCGCCACACCGGCCGGTTCGCGGCGCGCGCGGCGACTGTCCTGCAGGAGCGCCACCCACCAGGCGCGGAAGCCGGGGCCGCCCGTCACCAGCCGCGCCGCCTCCTGAGCCTTCTCCAGCGCGCTCTCCTCGAACTCCCGCGGTAGCTCCCCGCCGGCGGCCAGCACGCCTTGGAGGAGTTCACGCGCCCACTCCACCGGGTCGCCGGCGACCTCCAGGCGCGCCAGCCAGCGGCGCCAGGTGGCACCGTGCCCGTGCTCGCTGGCGAGGAGGCCGACAGCGTCGCCGCCAGCCACGCCGTACTCAAGCGCCAGCGCCGCTAACCCCTGCAGCTCGGGTACAGCCAACAAGCGGGCGGGCGTGGGGTGCTCCACCAGTTCGAGCAGGTCCACCAAACGTTGCCCCAGCGGCTGGTCCACCAGCGCCAGCGGCGCTTCGTCCATGAGGGGCAGGCCGTACTCGTCGGCTAGGGCCACCAGCGCGCGCGCCCGACCTGGCGGGCAGATGATGGCTAGCTCGAGCGGCCTGAACCCGCCCGTCACCAGGTCGCGCTTGAGGCTCCGCATGACCCAGCGGGCCTCGCTGACCGGGTTGGGCGCCACGTAGCGCTCGTAGGTCACGGGCCACGGCTGGCGCGCCTCCGTGGTGGGTGCAACGCCCGGCGGGGCGCGGTCCACGTTCACGTGCACCTCCACCTGTTCGGCTAGCGCTCTGTAGAGGGTGAGGTCCAGCGGCCCCACCTCACGTAGACCGTCGACGATGACCAGGTCTGCCTCACACTTCAACTGGCCCGCCTGGGCTAAGAGGGCGGCGGTCATGCGCACGTCGTCGTAATCCCAGGCGCCCTTCAGCTCCTCGTAAGCGCTGAACACGGCCGCTAGGCGCCTCTGCTCCTCGTCCGCCGCCAGCGCCCCGTAGTCGTCCGCGGTAA
>JBBAFX010000285.1:0-3052 GCA_041655195.1 Trueperaceae bacterium | reverse complement strand
GGGAACGTGGTCGCCACGCCCAGCTCCGCGCCCAGCGCGGCTACCTCCTGGCGCAGTCGCCGGTTGGCGGCCACGCCGCCAGCGATGACCAGGCGCCGCAAGCCCGTGGCTTCCAGCGCCCGCCGGGTGACCTCCATTAGAGACCCCACCACGATCCGCTCGAAGGTAGCGGCCACGTCCGCCCGGTCCACGTCAGGCTGACGCTCCAGCAGTAACGCCACCGCCGTCTTCAGGCCGCTGAACGAGAACTCGAGGCCCTTGGAGCCCGCCATGGGCCAGGGGAGCTTAACGCCGTGGTCGTCGCCCTCCTCAGCCAGTTTCGACAGCGCCGGTCCGCCTGGGTAAGGGAGGCCCAGCAGGCGCGCCACCTTGTCGAACGCTTCGCCCGCCGCGTCGTCGCGGGAGCGGCCGAGTTCCTCTACCGAAGACCAACTGCGGACAGCGAACAGCGCCGTGTGGCCACCCGAGGCTATGAGCGCCAGGAACGGCGGCTTGACCCCGGTGGCCGCGGCCAGGTGCCCCTGCAGGTGGTGCACGGGCAGGAACGGCACGCCTAAGCCCCAGGCCAGCGACTTGCCGTAGCTGAGGCCGACCAGTAGCGCGCCCACGAGGCCGGGCCCGTGCGTGGCGGCCACCGCGTCCACGTCGCTGAGTTCCAGGCCGGCTGCGCGCAGGGCGCTCTCCAGGGCCTCGTCGATCACCTCCAGGTGCTCGCGGCTGGCGAGCTCGGGCATGACGCCACCGAAGCGGTCGTGCAGCGCCGTTTGGGGCACGACCACGTTGGCGAGCACCTCCTCGCCGCGGGCTATGCCCACACCCGTGTCGTCGCAGGAGGTGTCTATGCCCAGGATTATCGGTGGGTGCGCGCCGCCGGTGCCGTCTCTGCCCTGACTGTTACTGCCCTCTACCATCGGCCGGACGTTAGCACCTCTCTACCGTGAACCCGGTAGCCGGCCGCAGGTCATGCACCTGGCCTTCAGGGCCCACGAAGTCAGCGAGCGCGGCCAGGCAGGCGTTTGCGGCGGCCGCGCTGCAGATGACCCCGACGGTGGGGCCGGCGCCGGAGAGGAACACCGCGTAGGCGCCCGCGGCGCGCACTGCGGCGCTGACCCGTTCGAAGCCGGGCACGAGAGCGGCGCGGTACGGCTGGTGCAGCACGTCTATCGACGCGGTGCGTAGTAGTTCGGGCTGGTTCTGCGCTACGGCCGCCACCCAGAGGGCAGCGCGGGACGAGGTGAGAACCGCGTCGCCGAGCGCCACCGTGGTGGGCACCACGCGGCGCGCCGTGGCGGTCGAGAGCTCGAACGCTGGCACGCCGTACAGCAGGTGCCACTCGTCGGGCAGGGGCAGCGTGGCGGAGCGGAAGCGGCCCGCCGCGTCGGCGGCCGAGACCGTGAAGCCGCCGTACACGGCGGGCGCCACGTTGTCGGGGTGGCCCTCCATGCCGGCTGTTAGTTGGAACACGCCGTCTCTACCCAACCGGCCGTCCAGCAGGGCGTCGGCTAGCGCGGCGCCGGCTACCAGCGCGGCGGAGGAGGAACCCAGCCCGCGGGCGAGCGGGATGGGGTTGTCGACCTCGAAGGTGGCGGTTGGCGCTTCCAGGCCCAGCTGCCCGTAGGCGGCGCGGAAGCCCTGATGCACGAGGTTCGCGCCGTCGTCCGGCACGCTGCCGGCGCCGCGGTACACGAAGTGGTCTGCGGGCGTGAGCTTAACGGTGACGTTGAGCCGCAGCTCGAGCGCGAGGCCTAACGCGTCGTAACCGGGACCTAAGTTCGCGCTGGTGGCGGGAACGGTTGCGCACAGCACGCGGCAGGCTACCACCTGAGCGGTAGGGCGGTCAGGCCCGGGTGGGGTTCACGAGCGGCCTTCGGCCAGTTGCCGGAACGCGTGCGGCAGGTGCGCCACCACGTCGGACGCCACCAGCGACTCGCCTTGCTCCAGCGCGGCGGCTTCGCCCGCCACGCCGTGCAGCCAGACGCCCAGGCAGGCGCGCTCGAAAGGCGCGGGCGCCCCGCCGGGTCTGGCCAGTAGCGCGCCTATGAGGCCGGCCAGGACGTCGCCGGTGCCGCCGGTGGCCAGCGCGGGCGTACCGCGGTCACTGACCGCCAAGCGCCCGTGCTCATCAGCTACTACCGTGGCGGGACCCTTTAGCACCACCACGGTGCCGTAGCGCTGCGCCAGCAGGCGGGCGGCGCCGAGAGGGTCGCGCTTTACTAGCGCGGCGTCGCCACTAGCGCTCAGCAGGCCAGCCGCTTCGCCGGCGTGGGGAGTGAGCACGGCGGGTATGCACCTCAGCCGGTCGGTGGTGGCGCCCAGTTGCGCGGGGTCGAGGGCGGCGGCGTCCAGCACGACCGGTCCGGGCGCCCATGCCAGCATGGCGGGCAGTGCCCTGACCGCCTGCTCGTTCAGGCCGGGGCCTAAGACCATGGCGCCGGCCCTGCGCTCCTCCAGCTGGGCGGGTGGCCACTGCGCTGGGTCATGCTGCACGAAGATGGTTTCGGGCCAGGCGCTGGCGAGGCGCTCCTGCGCTACCAGCGTCACCAGTCCCGCCCCGCCTCGCCAGGCGGCGCGGCAGGCCAGCTCGGCGGCGCCCAGGTACTGGGGCGAACCCGCTACCACCGTCACTGTGCCAGCCGAATACTTATGGGCGTCAGGCGCCAGCGCGGGCAAGTGCGGCGCCAGGCCGCTGGCGGTAAGGAACTCCGTGTCGGAGGCGGTCGCCAGCACGGCCGCTGGGACGCCGATGTCCAGCAGCACGGTACGGCCGTACGCGAACCGGTTCGGGTAGAAGAGGCTGGCGGGTTTGCGGCCGGCCAGCTCCACCGTCAGGTCGGCCACCGCGTATGGCCCGATCGGCTCCGCCAAGTCGGCGTTAAGGCCGCTGGGCACGTCCACGGCTACCACCGGCTGCGCCGCGTCGGCCAGCAGGGCCACTGCGGTCGCCGGCACGCCCTCCAGCGGTCGGTTCAGGCCCGTACCGAACAGCGCGTCTACGAACACGGTCTGCCGGCCCGGGCCAGTCTCCGCTTGCGCCAGCTCACGCAGTTCCTGG
>JBBAFX010000284.1:0-3063 GCA_041655195.1 Trueperaceae bacterium | reverse complement strand
GGCCGCGTTCTTCATGCCGTGCACATGACGCCTGCAAGATTGGGCGACCGCGGCCTTCAGGAACCTGGCTCGAAAGCGGCCCCGCGCTACTCGCCGGTGGGGCTCAAGCTGAGAACTTTCCCTCTCATTGGAGCGCCAGTGGGAGGAATGATACTTCTGCCCCAGAATCAGATTTGAATGTGGGAATTCGTGGGAGTTTGTGGTAGAGTCGTGCATCCCGCCCAAGGGGGGCGCAAACATGCGTGCAGCACGTCACAAACCACGTCCAGAGCGCGCGTTCGGCAGCCTCCCCGACTCCCAGGAGCCTGGCTGACGATGCCGTTCGGTGAGTACCAGTACAGCGTCGACGACAAGGGACGAGTGATCGTCCCGCCCGCCTTCCGCGACTTCGTGGAGGGCGGCATGGTCGTCACGCGTGGGCTCGACACCTGCCTCTTCGTCTTCCCCATGACGTCCTGGGACCGCATCGAGCGTCACCTCACCGAACTGCCCCTCACGGACCCGGAATCGCGTAAGTTCGTGCGCTTCTTCTACTCCGGGGCCTCCAAAGCCAAACTAGACTCCGCCGGCCGCATCACCCTCCCTCCGCTGCTGCGCACCTTCGCCAAGATCGACGGCAACGTCGTGGTGGTGGGCGCGCCCAACCGGTTAGAGATCTGGAACGAGAACCTTTGGCTCGAGGGCCTGGACGCGGTGCAGGAGCAACCGCCCGCCCCCGAACTCCTAAGCGAGCTGGTCGGATGACCGAAGCTCCGCACCTGCCCGTCATGCCCGCCGAGATCCTCGAGGCGCTCGACGTGGTGCCCGGCACCTGGGTCGTGGACGGCACCTTCGGCGCCGGTGGCCATAGCCGGTTGCTGCTAGAGGCGGGCGCCAACGTGCTGGCCATAGACCAGGACCCCGGCGCGCAGCGCTACGTGCAGGAGCTCGCCCGCGAACGCCTGCCCGGCGAGCTGCGCTTCGCCGCCGGTAACTTCCGCGATATGGAGGCCCTGGCGGCCGCCGCCGGCGTCAGCGCGGCGCGCGGTGTGTTCCTCGACCTGGGCGTCTCCAGCATGCAGCTCGATGAAGGCGAACGCGGCTTCGCGTTCCGCCACGACGGGCCTCTCGATATGCGCATGGGCAGCCAGGCGGAATCCGCCGCCGACGTGGTTAACGAGTACGGCGCCGACGAGCTGGCCGCCATCATCTACCGGTACGGCGAGGAGCGGCACAGCCGCCGCGTGGCCCGCAACATCGTGGAAGCGCGCCAGAAGGCGCCCATCACCACCACGGGCCGCCTGGCCGAGGTCGTGGCCAGCGCCTACCCGGGCGGGCCGCGGCGCGAGCATCCCGCCAGGCGCACCTTCCAGGCGCTGCGCATACACGTCAACGACGAGCTGGGCGCCCTGCAGGAGGGCCTGGAGGCCGCCGCGCGCCTGCTAGAACCGGGCGGCCGGCTGGCGGTGCTCAGCTACCACTCGCTCGAGGACCGCATTGTCAAGCAGTACCTGCGCGAATCGCCACGCCTGACGCCCATAACCAAGAAACCCCTCGAGGCCACCGAGACCGAAACGGCCATCAACCCCCGCGCCCGCAGCGCCAAACTACGGGTCGGCGAGAGGAGCGCAGCGTGAGAGGCTCCACCCTGCCCGGCGTGCTGCGCCTGGCGGTCCCCGCCTACATCGTGCTGCTGCTCGTGCTGGCGCTTTTAGGCGCCACCAACCAGCGTCTCTACCGCTCCCAGTTACAGCTCATGGCTGCCAAGGAAACCCTCACCACCGACATAGCCGACACCCGCCGCCGCGCCGCGGCCGTGAACGGCCCCACCGCCGTGGCCAACTGGGCGGCCGTGACCGGCATGGTCCCCGTACCTGAAGCGCTCGACTCAGTTCTCGTAGCTCCCGACGACGTCCACCTCGAACCACTTCCCACATCCAGCTTGGAGATCAGGACAGTATGGCGCTGAACACACCCCCCTACACTGGCAACGTCACGTACCAACGGGCCCCCGCCCACTACCTGCCGCGGCCCGTCGACGCGGACGCCGCCACGACCAAACGGGGTCACGCGCCCACCCAGTCGCTGCGCTTCCGGCGCGGCTGGCTGCTCCTGCCCGCCATAGCCCTGCCGCTCATAGGCGCGCTCGTTGGCTTCGCGCTTAAGCGCCCCGTCGTCAGCCCCCTGCCGGCAGCGCCCGTGGAGCAGGTCACTCGCGGCCGCATCCTCGCCGCGGACGGCACCGTGCTGGCCGAAGGTGTGAGCACCGACCGCTACTACCCGCAGGGCAGCCTGGCCGCCCCACTGGTGGGCTTCACGGGCGCTGTTCAGCCCGACGGCAGCTACGGGCTGGAGGGCCTCGAGTACCGCCTCGACGCCCGGCTGCAAGCCGGTCAGGACGTGCAGCTGACGCTCGACCCGGTGCTGCAGAGCGCCGCCGAACGCCACCTCGCCGCCGCCGCCACGGATCACTCCGCAGAGAGCGGCGCGGCCGTGGTGCTCGAGGTCGGCACCGGCCGCGTGCTGGCGGCCGCCTCCTACCCTAGTTACGACCCCAACCAGTGGCAGACGGCCAGCCGGGCGCAGATGACCAACCGCGCCTTCCAGCAGGTGTACGAGCCCGGCTCGGTCGTCAAGCCCATGGTGGTGGCGGGCCTCCTCGAGGACGGCCTGCTCTCGCCGGACGAGCTCATCGAGTCGCCCATGACGCTGCGCGTGGGCCTCAAGACCTTCCGCGACGTGGCCTGGCACGAACCCATCCTCAGCGTGCCCGACGTACTGGCCTACTCCAGCAACTCCGGCATGATCCATTTAGGTCAACGCTTCGAGGCCGCCCAGCTGCACGACTGGCTGTACCGCTTCGGTATCGGCCGCGAACTGGACCTCACCAGCGCCTTCACCCGCTCCGGCATCCTCAACCCCTGGCACCGTTGGGTACCGCAGGACCAGGCCGCTAACTCGCTCGGCCAGAACCTCTCCCTCACCCCGCTGCAGTTGGCCGCCGCCTACTCGATATTCGCTAACGACGGCGTGTACGTGCCGCCCGTGCTGTCCGAAGGCGAGGTCGTGCCCGAGCCCCACCGC
>JBBAFX010000283.1:0-3121 GCA_041655195.1 Trueperaceae bacterium | reverse complement strand
GTACCTTCGGCATACCCCTCATCGCTATCGCCGTCACCGGCTCGGCGGCTCAGGCGGGCGTTATCAGCGGCGTGTCGTTGGCGGCGCGACTGATAGCCACGCTGGTCGGCGGCGTCATGGCAGATCGCCGCAACCGCTTCGCTCTGATGGTGGTAGGCGCGCTTGTCGGTGTGGCGGTGGGCCTGGCGTTCACGCTCCTGTGCAGGTCAGATGGCCTCAGCTTTACTGCGCTGCTGGTGCTGAGCGTCTTGTTGGCGGTGCGGCGGGGCGTGTTCGACCCCGGGGGAGAGGCAGCCATAAAACAGGTCGTGCCAGAAAGGGCGCTGGGCCGAGCGATGGCGGCCAACCAGGCGCGTGACGCAGCCGTGAACCTCGCTGGCGGACCGATCGGCGGGGCGCTCCTCGGGGTAGGCGGCTGGCTGGTGGGGGTCGGCATCGCGCTAGGGCACGGTGTGGCGTTCCTGGCTGCCAGCGTTCTGCGCCGGCGGGTACCGGTGGCGGCACAGCTGCCCACGAAGAGCGACGCAGATGGGCAGACGTTGTCCCTGTTCGCGGATGCGCGCAGCGGCGTCAGGTGGCTCTTCCGCCGGCCAGACCTTAGGGGTACGCTCCTCATCGGAACCGTCGTCAACCTTGGCTTCAACCTCGGAGTCACCGCCATCATCTACTCTCTACAGCTTCAGGGGTACTCGCCGCTGTCCATCGGGTGGCTCACTGCCATCGTCTCTGGCACGATGTTCGTTGCGGCGCTCGTTAGCCCATTGGTGGTCACCCGAGTGGGCGCGGGCGCGCTGGCGCTCTACGGCCTGCTGCTGTGCACCGCGGGAATAGTGGCTGTGGGTTTCGTGCAGTCGTTCGTGGCAACGGCCGCCCTACTGGCCGGGTCGGTCGTGCTAGTGCCAGCGCTGAACGCTGGCCTTACGGGCTACATGGTGCTAGCGACGCCGAGCGCTCTGTTGGGCCGTGTTACGAGCGCTGGCCAAGTACTGGGCATGGGCGCCATGCCGCTCGCGCCGGTTCTCGCGGGCTTCGGACTAGCACTGGTAGGCCGGCCGACAACCCTACTGTTCGCAGGGGCGCTCTGCTTCATCGCTGTGGTGCTGGTGTTGCTCACACCGTCCATCAGGGCGCTGCCTAAAGAGTCGGAATGGCGCGCGCACGCGGCCAATTTCGGCTCGTAGCGTTCCTGCCAGGTTGACCAGGGCGGGGCCAAACATCTGGCCCCGCCCTGAGGTAACTGCGCTGGGGAGCGCTCTAACGAACGGTTACGGGTTCAGCAGGGCAGCCTGCGTAGCGGCGTCCACCAGCACCAGCCGGAAGTGGTAATGCGGTTCCGCCATGCCGGGGTGACCACCGTTGTAGGTGATGTCGACGTGGTCAACGGTCAGGCCGAGCGACGCTACCAGGCCCGCGGCCAGGTCGGGCCAATCGGTCGCCTGCTGCATCTGGCTGATGGGCACCATGAACAGCACCTCTACCAGTGAACCGTCGGAGCCGTACGAGAGCCACGGGCCGACCGGAGCGTTGGCGGGATCTATGAAGAGCGCGCCCGCGTTAGGGATGAAGTCTGGCAGTGGCAGGATCGTGGCTACGCCCACGTAAGGTGCGGGCGGCGGCGACTGCGTGAGGTCCTGGGCGCTAGCGGCCGGCAGGAGAACGAGGGCGAGGATAAGGAGCGCTAACGGTGCCAGCCAGGCCGGGATACCGGCGTTGCGGGCCTGCACTGGCGCGGGATCTTCAAGCGTGGAACGACCGAACATGATGTGCCTTCCTCGAGGGGGACGGCCCATAAGGTGGTCGCCTCCTCGACTACTTGCGCGGGGCTACAGGAGCTTAACGCAGTAGTTCCTGGAGCTAAAGACCGGTCGTGCGCACTGACCAAGAAAGAGAATAACACCTATTAGCAATAATGTAAGTGTTTTATGTCAACAAGAGTTAGGTCTAGCGTAGACTTAGCTAGTGAACCTCGATCAGCGCCCCGTTCCGTACACGGACCGCCCGCTCCCAGCGGGCCCGTCGACCGCTACCAGCCGCTCAGGCCAGAGAGAAGCACCATGATGGCCGACCCAGCGCCGCCCCAAGCGCAACTCAGCACCCGCGACGCGCTTCTAACGCAACTCCTCTCAGCTAAGCCGGACGGACTGACCCTCCAGCAGCTCGGCGAGCGCCTCGGCATAACGCGCACCGCCATCAGGCAACACGTCACCGCTCTTCAGAAGGACGGCTTGGTCATGCCGACCGGCGTCATGCCTACCGGCCGGCGTCCCAGCCGCACCTACGGCCTCACTGACCGGGGTAAGGAAACGTTCCAGCGCCGCTACGACCTGCTCTCCGTGAGCATGCTCAGAGCCATGCGCGCGCAGTTGGGCGAGGAGGCCGCCGAAGCGGTTCTCATGGCCATGGCCGACGCGCTGGCGGCTGACTGGCTGGCCGAACTGGCGCACCTAGGCAGCGAAGAGCGGCGCCAAGCCGTGGTCACGAAGATGCAGCAGCTCGGCTACCACGCCCGCCTCTCTAACGACGGTCAGAACGTGGAAGCGCTCAACTGCATCTTCCACCGCGTGGCGGCGGAGACGCGCGCCGTGTGCCGCTTCGATGAACGGCTGGTGACGCTGCTACTCGGAACGGAGGTCAAGCTGACATCCTGCATGGCGGAGGGCGAAAGGAGTTGCGTCTTCGCTCGCAACGGCTGACAGGAGAGGGTTAGGGCGCGTGCTCGGGGGAGGGCACACCGTTCTGCTCGGGCTTGGCGAAAATCATGCGGCCCATGTTGGTCTGCAGGCTGGAGGTCACCACCACCTCCACCGTTTCGCCCACGGCGTCACCGGCGCCCTCCACCACCACCATGGTGCCGTCCTCCAGATAGGCGAGGCCCTGCCCAGCCTCACGGCCCTGCCTGACTATGCCGAGCGCCAGCTTCTCGCCCGGCAGGTAACTGGCCTTCACGGAGCTGGCCAGCTGGTGCAGGTTCAGGACCTTGACGCCCTGCAGGGCCGCCACGCGGCTGAGGTTGTAATCGGTGGTCACGAGCGACGCCCCGCGCTCCAGGCACAACTGCACGAGGCGGTCATCGACCGGTCCCTTAGCGTGCTCCACGTGCGCCACCTCCGTGACCACGTGA
>JBBAFX010000282.1:0-3136 GCA_041655195.1 Trueperaceae bacterium | reverse complement strand
GGCTAGCGCAGCCTCGAGCTCCGCCACCACCGGCCCTTGCTCGTCGCACGGCACCGGCACCACCGTCAGCTCGCGGTCGGCGAAGACCTCCAGCGCCAGGAAGTAGGTGGGTTCCGCCACCAGCACCGTCTGCCCGGGGCGGGTGTAGAGCGTGCACAGAATGTCGAGCGCCTGCGACGCGCCCGCGGTGACGAAGAGCGACTCCTGCGCCGTGGGCACGCCGGTCTCGGCCTCGATGGTGGCCGCCAGCAGGCCGCGGAAGCGTTCATGGCCCTGCTCCACGCCGTACTGCAGGTACTCAACGTCGTCGCCGGCCAACAGGGAACGCGCTGCGGAGCGCATGAGCGTAAGCGGCAAAAGGTCGTCTGAAGGGTGGCCGGGGGCCAGGTCGATGATCCCTGGTCGCCAGGCGGCCTCGATCTTAGGGGTGTGCTCGACTGCCGAATCCACTAGGCTCAGGATAGTACACCGGTCCCTCACCGGATTTCTCAGCCGTTGCCAGCGCGCGCGTCCGCCGCTCGGCCCCTTAGGAGAGGAACATGCCTCAACCGCCTTACAAACCGCTCGACGCCATGGTCTACCCTCGCTTCGAGGGCATCCGCACCTTCATGCGCCTGCCGCACTTAACCGACCTGGCGGGCGTGGACCTAGCCGTGGTGGGCGTGCCGTTCGACACCGGCGGAACCTACCGCGTGGGCGCCCGCTTCGGCCCCTCGGGCATCCGCAACGAGTCGCTCCTGCTGCGCCCCTACAACCCCGAGTTGAAGGTGAACCTCTTCGATCACCTGTCGGCGGTGGATTACGGCGACCTGCCGGTCACGCCGGGTTACCTGCCCGAGTCGCACGCGCAGATCACCGACGCGGCGGGTCCGCTGTTCGACGCGGGGGTCACGCCCATCTTCCTGGGCGGGGACCACTCGGTCTCCCTCCCCCTGCTGCGGGCGCTAGCCAAGCGCTCGGGACCCGTAGGCCTGATCCACTTCGACGCGCATAACGACCTGTGGCACAGCTACTTCGGTGGTAAGGACACGCACGGCACGCCGTTCCGCCGCGCCGTGGAGGAGGGCCTGCTGGACGTGAGCCGCAGCATCCAGGTCGGCATCCGCGGTTCGCTCTACGGTCCGGAGGACTCGTCCATAACCGAGGAGCTGGGACTGGACCTCATCACCGGGCCCGACATGCACCGTATGGGCGTACCGGCCGTGCTGGAGCGCATCCGTGCACGCGCCGGCACGGGGCCTCTCTACCTGAGCTTCGACATCGACTTCCTAGATCCCGTGTACGCACCCGGCACCGGCACGCCGGAGGTGGGCGGCGCCACGGGCGTGCAGGCGCTGGAGCTGCTGCGCGGCCTCGCCGGCCTGAACTTCGTGGCTTACGACCTGGTGGAGGTCATGCCGCCGTACGACTCGGCCGGGGTGACCAGCCTGCTGGCCGCGAACCTCGTTTACGAGATGATGTCGCTGGCCGCGGTGCTTAAGCGCGGGTAGGGCGCCCGGCCAGCACCGCGCTGGGCGGCTCCGGGCCTTTGGCTCGCGGCGCCCGTAGCCGTCAGGAGCGTCAGCCCGCTTCCGAGTCGTCGAGCGGGCTCGAGCACTGCGGGTCGTCGGGGTAATCCACCAGGCCGTCGCCGTCGTTGTCGATGCCGTCGTTGCATTCCGGCTCGGAGCTGCCGCCACCCAACCCCATCTGGGCCGAGAGCGGGAACGCCACGAAGTAAAGGTAGCTGTCGTACTCGTTGGTGGGCGCTAGCGCCACCTGTATGAACGACGTGGTGCCGCCCGTGAGGTACGAGGCCTGCGCGCTGACGTTGGCCGTGTAACCGCCGAAGCTCACCACGCGGGCCGACATGTCGAAAGCGAGTTGCCCCGGCGGGCTGTCGGCGCTGCAGATGACCTCGAGCGCGCTGCCGGGCGCCATGAGGTTCTGGAACTCCTGAACCACCGCGTCAGCAACGGCACCGGACGGGAAGACACCGGGGAAGGTCTCGTTGCGCCTGTGCCACAGGGCGTGGCCGTCCTGCCTGAACACGTGCAGGCCCGTCTGCTGGATGCCGGGGTCCACCAGGTACTGGCCCGTCCAGCCGACCGGGTAAACCAGGCTGTAGAGGGGCTGCACGGGGTTCGTGACCCAGCCGCCGATGTTGAACGGCACCTGCCGGATGGTCTCCGGGTAGTCGGCGCGGATGTTGCCGTTCATGTAATCCCAGTACAGCGCGGTCAGCCCGCTGACACTGGCGCAGGAACTGGTGCGCGCGCTGCCGAACCGGCCCAGGGGGTCCTGCCCCTGTCCCGTGCCGCTGGCGCTGCACGCTGATAGCAGCGCTGTCAGTGCCACCAGTAGTAAGAACCTGTTCATCACTTAGCGCCTCCAGTTTCCTCACTACGGTCGGTAACTGGACCGGCCGCTGTGAAGGTGAGGCTACGTGGTGGCGAATTAAACGCGACTTAAGCGGCTGGAACCGTCGCGGACTCCGCTCAGCTCCTCGCCATCAGCGGCGACAGTTCGCCTACCGCCGCGGTGCCGCCTGCCCTGACGTACGCCAGGTCCGTGCCCGCCGTGACGAAGTCGTAGCCGAGCTCCAGCATGAGGCGCGCGTATGCGGTGGAGGTGGTGAACACGCCCGTGGGCACGCCACGCGCGGCGCACGTGGTGGTTATGAGCTTCAGCGCGTCGAACACCACCCCTTCGGTCCACTCGGGCCCCACAGCCATACCGAGTGACTGGCTCAGATCGGAGGGGCCCACGAAGATGGCGTCGATACCGGGCACGTCTAGGATGCTCTCTAGGTTCTCGAGGCCCAGCCTGGTCTCGATCATGGGGATCGCCATGACGGACGCGTTGGCGTGCTGGTAGTAATCGCCGGCACTGCGGATGCCGGCGCGCACTGGGCCGTAGCTGCGGCCGCCTAAGGGTGGGTAGCGGCAGGCGGACACAAAGGCGGCGGCCTGCTCGGGCGTATCTATCAGCGGGCAGATGACCCCTTGGGCGCCTAGGTCGAGCGCCTTCATTACGTCCGGCGGGTGGTTCCACGGCACCCGCACGAGCGGCACGGTGTTGGTACTGGCCACGGCCTGGATGGCGGCCATGAGGTTGCCGCTATGCAGGTCGCCGTGCTGCATGTCGAGCGTTATGG
>JBBAFX010000281.1:0-3141 GCA_041655195.1 Trueperaceae bacterium | reverse complement strand
GGCGGCGTCGAGCCGTCCCGCCACGCGGATGGCCGCGTTGGAGACTATGCGGCGCTCCACCTCGCTGGCGGTCTGCTGCGCGCCGATGAGGATGACCCCCAGCGACCGGCCACGCTCGGCTATGTCGAGCAGCACGTCCTTGATGGGGCTGTGCCCTTCCGCCGGCGCGTACTTGTTCAGTTCGTCCAGCACCACGAACAACTTGCCGCCCTGACCCTGCTCCTTGGCGGCGAAGAGGCCCTTGAGCACCACGCCCACCACGAACATCTGCGCTAGCGGCGCCAGTTGATGGATGTCGACCACGTGCACTTGCTCCTGCCCGCCCAGGATGTCCAGCCGGGCGTTATCGCGCGCCTTCGGGCCGATATCGCCCCGCACCAGGTTAGCGAGGTGCTTCTGGGCGCCCCGCAAACGGCGCACGAGCGCTTCGCGCGTGCCTCTGCCCTGCGCCGCTATCCAGCGCGGGTCGCCGCCCTTCTGGCGCACGCCGTCCTCGTCCTCGTCGTCGGCACCTTGCAGCAACAGCTTGTGCTCGATGTAGTCGACCAGAGCGCCGAAGGTGGTGAGCCGCGTGGTGGGCGCCACCCGCTGTATGAACTGTTCAGTGGAGAGCCCCTCGTCCTCGCCGATCCGGCCGACCCCAGCGCTCTGCTGCCCGGGCTCGTCCTCGGGCACGTAGTCGCTCACTTCCAGGTACGGCGCGCTGCCCTTCTGAGCGCGCGCCAACTGATGGAGCCGCTCCTCGACGTGCTGGAGTAGGAACTCGAGCTGCGACATGGTGCCCACGTCGGAGAAGGCGAACGGCAGCATGCGCTGCTCGCAGAACTCCCGCACCGTCCACACGTACGGCTTCACGCCTTCGCGCTGCGAGACGTCGGCCACCAGAGCGTCGCCTGCTTGAGCGCGGGGCGGGCCGTGCAGGGCGCAGCTTTCGAAGGGCCCGGCCACCAGGTTCAGCGCCTCGTAGCGGCTGCGGCTAGTGCCCTGCCGGGCCGCGTACCGCGCCTCCTCGGCCTCGAAGCGGGCGTTGGGCTGGTCGAGGAAGAGGAGGTCCTCGCCCTTGACGTTGAAGACCACGGCGCGGCCAGCGCTGGGGTCCTTGAGGAGCGGCGGGCCGTCCTTACCGTTGGTACCGTGGAAGAGGGCGTAAAGGAGGAACAGCGCGTAGCTGGTCTTGGTGGCCACGCCGGAGATGCCGGAGATGTTGACGTGAGCGCCGCGCGTGCCGTCCATGAACTCGAGGTTCACGTAAGCGGGGTCGCCGCTGCGGAGCACACCAGCTGGCAGCCGCGCGCTCATGCCGTCCACGTACAACGCCATGTCGAGCGCTTCGTCCTTGGCCAGGTAGACGGCGTCGCCCGGCAGTGGCGGTAGGTACTCCTCCGGGTCGAGCCGCGTTACCAGCACGTGCGCGGCGTAACTGACCTCGGCGGGCATGAGCCCTTCGGCTATCAGTTCCGTGTCGCTGTCGAACTGCACGCCTTCGTGGCGCCGCCTGACCTGATCGATGACGCCGTAGAACGTTACGCCTCGCCCCTCGCCCGCAGGGTCGGCAGTGGTGAGCGTGACCACGTCGTCCAGGCGCGCGCGGCTGCCGGGCGTGACAGCGAACCAGAACGACACTGGCGTGGCGTCCTCGGTGCCCAGTACCCGGCCTATGGGCGCGGCGCCGGCTGTTATGTCGGCTTCGGTCGTCACTGGCTCACTCTCCCTCTGGTCAGCGCCGCCACCACGCGGCGGCGCAGTAGCGGCGCGCTGCCCAGGCGCCGCCTGAGCGTTTGCTCCATGGCGCGCACGGGCAGCAGCTGCTGCGGCGCGCGCGGGTCCTGATAGCTGCGCGTAGCGAAACGCGGCAGAACAGTGCAGCTCCAATCCGCCACGGACCGCGCCCACTCCAGCTGCTGGCGCGGTTCCGGCCCGGCGTGAGCCTGCAACCTGACGCTGCCCGCCAGAGTATGCGCCCAGGCACCGGGGTCGCGGAGCCGCAGGTACCACTCGAAGCGCGCGCCCTCGCCCGAGCCCACCAGGTAAAGAGGCGAGCGTTCACCAGCCTGCAGCGCGCGCACCACGTCTAAAGCTGGCCGCGGCAGCCTTTGGGAGTGGACCGTTTTTATGTAGCCGAGCACGCGGCGGTCGGCGCCCAGCAGGGGGCGCGGGCCGTCGCACAGGAGCAGCCCTTCGCCTAGCTCAGGCAGCAACCGGGCAGCCAGCAGCCGCTCGGCGTCGCGCATCTTGGCCTGCAGCAGGCGCACTGGCGCCTCCTTATCGGTCTCGGCGGTGGCGGCCACCTGGTAACGCAGGCGCTGCCCGCCGCCGTGGGCCTCCACGGTCAGCGCCCCCGGGTCCTCGCGGCCGCCACCCAGAGCGCACCAGCGCTGCACCACGGGTTCGCCCACGTACTCGGCCGCCTGCCCGCCGGGCCTGCTGGCGACCGCGCCCACGGCGCAGCTGCCCAGCACACCGAATACCAGAGCGTGATCCTCGACCAGCAGGCGCGCCTCGACCCGCCTGACGCCGTCCAGGAAGAGGACCTGCCTGGGCTCGAGCCCGCCTGTGCCGACCACCGGCCGCCAGTCGGCCAGCGGCAGCTCGAGCTCAAGCGCGGCCTGGTTCAAGGGGGTGGTGTCGGCCTCGGCATCGTCGGTGAGCGGATCGACGAAGCCGGAGGCGTCGTGCACGGAGCCCAGGTACTCGGTGCCCCACGGCTCGAGACGCACGCTGCGGAAGAGCGAGGTCAGCGCCGTTGCGGCGGGGTCGTGGCTGGGTCGGTCGGGCACGTTCGTCAACTGTACTGCGGTCCTAACTGCGGTCCTAGGCTCTGCAGAGGCTCTGCAGAGGCTGTGGCAACGCCGGAGCGACGGGCGCTCCGGCGCGGGGCTCTGCTTAGCTCTGCTTGCCTCTGCTTGGCGGCGGCGGTGTAACTGACGTGTATGCTAACCAACGGGTGCGACAGGTACTGACGCACTCCTGAGGAGCGGGTCGTGCGAGTCGTGACCAGATACGGGAGCAGATAACCAGGTGCGCCGCAGCGGGTGGCGCGGCACCGATGCACGCCTGCACGTAGCTCGCCCTGTACAAGCGGCCTGGGAACGTGCTAGATTAGCGTTTGGCTTCAACTTTGCCGCCCCGATCAGAACGGCA
>JBBAFX010000280.1:0-3141 GCA_041655195.1 Trueperaceae bacterium | reverse complement strand
TTTCAGCGCCATGCTAGGCGCTCCAACGGTCTGAGGACTGCCGCCAAAGTCCCTGCTGGGGGCGTTGGCCGCACGGTCATGGTTTCCACTTCAGGAAGTTGGCGATGACAGAGAGACCTAACAGCTGGCTCTTCTCGGGATGAAACTGGGTACCGACCATGTTGTCGCGCGCGACCACCGCGGTTACCGGACCTCCGTAGTCGGTGACGGCGACCACCTGCTCCGGCCTACCTGCTGCAAGGTGATAAGAGTGCACGAAGTAGGCGTGCAGACCATCGTCGCCCGTGGGAACGCCCTGGAACAGCGGGTGTGGGCGCTGCATGTGCAGTGTGTTCCAGCCTATGTGCGGCACCTTGAGGGCTGGGTCTGCCGGTTTCATATCCACTACATCGCCCCCTAGCCAGCCAAGCCCATCCGTGACCGTCTTCTCGAGGCCGCGGTCGGCCATCAGCTGCATTCCGACGCAGATCCCGAAGAACGGCCTGCCCGCCTGCACTACGGTCTCGTGAAGCGCAGCGACCATGCCAGGTAACGCGTCCAGGCCAGCGCGGCAAGCCGCGTAGGCGCCCACGCCCGGCAGAACGATGCGGTCAGCGCTGCGAACGCGCCCAGCGTCGGCGGTTACCTCGATGACAGCTTCGGTGCCGGACTCGCTGGAAGCGCGCTCGAACGCCTTGGCTACGGAGCGCAGGTTCCCTGAACCGTAATCGATGATGGCAACGCGCATGCTCACGTAGGTCTCGCTTTCCTGGGGGTGAGTTTACGTCTGCTAGCCATTGCCCTCGCCGATGCGCCTGAAGCGCCGACGGTGAGGTGGGCGCAGAACAGTGCGGCCCCTCGCTTGGTCCCGACTGGACGGAGCGTCCAGGCCGAGTTACGGCGTACTAGCGTGCTGAATGTAGGCGAGCCGGCGGCGCACCTCCACCAGTATGGCCGCGTGCCCTAGCACGGCCACCACCACGCCGATGACCTGCCCGGTGGCGCCCAGACCACTCGCGCTCGACACCCTGAGGAGGGCCAAGACTCCGAGCGGTATGAACAGCAGGACGGCGGTCACGAGCCCAGGGTTGTAGCGCCGCAGCGCTACCGCGCCCACCACGTGAACTACGGCGTTGAGCAGCGAGGTGTACACGATGGCAAGGCCGAAGCCGACGTCAAGCAGGCCGGCCGCCAGGAGCGCGAGCATGAACAGGAGCCAGACCAGCCCGACGTTCACGACTGTGACCGCGCGCGGCGTGAGGGCGTTGGCGCCAGCAGCCACGTGAAGGTTGACGAAGCGCCGGAAGCGGTCCCGGTAGTGCTCCTCCACTTGGTGAATTAGGTACGCGATGTTCAGCAAGTAGAGGAGAACCAGCTCGGGTCGCCACGTGCCGAGGATCAGGGGTAACAACAGTGCTAGGAACGCCGCGCATACGGCGCCGGCGTAGGGCCAGTTGGCGTCGAGCCAACGCCCTGGGTGGAACGGCGCTGTGGGTATTCCGGTCTCGGTTAGGGGGCGGGTCATGGCCGCACCTCCAGCGGTGCGTGAACGCGCCTAACCTATACCGCCACCGTTGCGCATTCTTGTCCGCATCCTTCACGCGCGGGCTGCGTGCCCTGCCGAGGCCTCACGGCCGGCCCGCGGGCGCGGTAAAACTGGTTACCGGCACGCCATTGGAGGGAAACTTGATGACGTCACTGTTACGGAGCATGCGCTCTTGGGCTAGCGGCCTGTTGGCGCTGGCCGCCTGTTCACTTGGCGGCGCCGCGTTGGCGCAAGCCGACTGGCCTAGCGAGCAAACGGGAACCGTGGAATTCGAGTTGGCGGGCGAGGCGCACACGTTCTATACGTTCGCAGTCCACATCCCAGAGAACGTCGCCGAAGGTATGCCGGAGGGCGCCGTGAAGGACAGGTTGCAGGCGGCCGCGGGCACGACGGAGCACTCAGCTACCTGGCTTGTGCACGCTCCCGTCGTCATGAGCGGGATAGTCTTGTCTAGCCCTACCGAGATGTTCCTGACACTAAGCTCGCGGCCCACGCAGGACGCCAACGCGGGCCTGGGGCAGCTGATCATTGACTTCTCGCTGTCGTTGCACACGCTTGAGTTGAGCGACCCGGGGCAGTACAGCTCAACTATCCGTTACTACCCTAAGGCGTACAGTCCCAGGGACTACTACGCGCTAACGGAAGGCGGCCTGGTGCTCGCGAATGTTGAGCAGGTCGACGAGTACACGTTGCGCGTGCAGGGCAGCTTCGAGGGCTCGTTCTCGTTCCAGGAGTCGCTGGTGCGCGAGGCGCACAATCCGGCCGACGTGTTGGCTGCTAGCGGCACGTTCGACGTACTGGTGGTTGGAACGCAGCCGATCGATGAGGTACTGATAGTTGACTGAGGCGTAGGGGACGCACGCTCTCGTCGCACTCGTCAGCCATGCTGGGTGCTTCGCCAAGACGGCCGCCGATGTTAGCCCTTCGGCGTCATCGTCGACGCGTCCGCTCGCTGCCACTCGAGACACGAGTACTAGTACCTTGCGCATAATGCCACCTGCAAAGCTACCAGGCCTGCAACGTTCATCCGACCCAGGTAACCTATCTCAGCCGCTGGTGCGGACTACCTTCACGACAGCCGAGCATCCGGGCACTCCCGCGAGCGCGGCGTCGCCCGTGAGCAAGGGAGCGTCCAAGACCTCCGCCAACGCCAGGTAAAGGCCGTCATAAACCGTTACGTGGTTGTGCAGTTCGAAAGCGCGCTCAACGAGGATCGCGTGAGGGAAACGGCGTATGGGGAGGTTCACGAGGTCCGTTACCCGTTCCGCTGCGCCGGCCCTTGAGATGGAGCCTCGAAGGACGTAGCGGCGAAGTACCTGTGCCACTTCGGCGTCCAGGAGGTGAGGGGCGCAGATGATCTCGCCACTGCCGAGCCTCGTGGCTAGATTGTCACCAGCTTCACTACCTGCGCCTAACAGCATGTCGATTACGACCGAGGCATCGACGACGATCAACGTGCCTCCCGTTCGGCCCTAACGGCCTCTGCCGGGGTCTCATCGACGACCGGACGTTTGCGGCCTACCACGCGGGCGATGACCTCATCGACGTCGGGCCCCGCCATGCTCCTTTCCAGGTCGCGGAGTAGGTAGTCCGAGAGGGTCATGCCAGCCCGTGCT
>JBBAFX010000279.1:0-3162 GCA_041655195.1 Trueperaceae bacterium | reverse complement strand
GACGCGCTCGAGATCGGCGTGCCGTTCTCGGACCCGCTGGGCGACGGACCCACCATCCAGCAGGCGGGCGAAGCCGCGCTGCGCAGTGGGATGACCACCGAGCGCGTGCTGGCGCTGGCGCAGGAGTTGCGCGCCCGCACCGACAAGCCACTGGTGCTCATGACCTACTACAACCCCATCTACTGCTACCCGGGTGGCGACGCTGGCTTCGTGGCGGCTGCCGCAGCGGCAGGCGTGGACGGGGTCATCTTGCCGGACCTGCCGCCCGACGAGGGCGCTGAGCTGATCGCAGCCGCCCGCGCGGCGGATCTAGACACCGTGTTCCTGGTGGCGCCGACCTCGACGCCAGAGCGGCTGGCCCTGGTGGGCCAGGCGTGCCGGGGCTTCGTGTACGCCGTGTCGGTCACGGGCGTTACCGGCGCCAGGGAGTCCGTGCCGGCGGAAGTGGAGCAGCTCGTAGCGGCGGCCCGCGCCGCTTCCGGCCTGCCGGTAGCGGTGGGTTTCGGGGTGGCGTCTGGCGCCAGCGCCGCGCGCGTCGCGGCCATGGCCGACGGCGTGGTCGTGGGCTCGGCGCTCGTGCAGAGGCTGGCTAAGGGCGAGGGAGTGCGGGAACTGGCGGCCGAGATCGCCGCGGGCGTTAGGAACCCTACGGCGCAGTAACGGTCGGTGCAAGGCGGCGCGCCGGCGTCAGTTGACGTGCAGGCGCGCCTGCGAACCTACGGAGGCGTACAGCTCGTAACCGACGAGGATGTCGGCGGGGCTCTCGATCGGAAGGGTCTGCGAAACGACCCTCACAACGAGCGGGGCTCCGCCGCCCTCCGTGGGGCTGAGGACGAGCAGAGTGCCAACGGGATGGAAGCGCGAGATGACCTCGAAACCGCGGAGTTGACCGTCGGCCTCGACCCTGACGACCCCTTCCGGGAGGGTCAGCACCTCAAGTGTTATCTGCGCGACCCCGGAACCGATCATGTCTATGGCCTCGGCGCCGGCGCGGGAGAGGTCGACTATGCGCCCCGGGCGGAACGGCCCGCGGTCGTTTATGCGCACGACCACGCTCCGGCCGTTACGTTGGTTGGTTACGCGCACGAGCGTGTTGAAAGGCAGTTCCTTGTGAGCGGCCGTTAGCTGGCTAGGGTCGAAGATCTCGCCGTTAGCGGTGAGCCTGCCGGCGAAGCCGGGACCGTACCAGGAGGCGAGCCCCGTCTGGTGCAGTTGCGAGGCCGGGATGACGGCGGCCACCGACTGGGTGGTCTGCCGCGCCGAGTTGTCCGCCCGTGCCGCGGTAGGCGCGCACCCCACCACGAACAGGGCGCCCATGAGCGCGAAGGCGAAGCTGCGAACGACCAGCGGCCGCCGCGCGGCGCGTTCGTACCAGGGCCGCGCGGTCGCGCGGTCCGCGCCGTCCGCGCCAGGGGTTCTCGCACGTGTGAGCATGCGCACATGCTATTACGCCGTTCATGTGAGAGGCATGTGAAAGGCGGATGACAAGAGCGACCGTGGGTGTGGCGCCGCGGCGCGGGGGCAAAAGGTGTCGCATGAGAGCAGCGCCCGCATGAAGGCGCGGCGCCCGCTCTGGCAGGCGCCGCGTCGAAGCCGCTAATTTGTAGGCGTGGTTAGGGTCTCAGGCCCAGGTACGGTGGGCGAGTTCCTTCTGGCAGAGGACGAAGGCTTCGTAATCGTCTATGGCCGCCGTGCCGTCGCTGATGGCTGATTCGCAGTTGGCGATGATCTCGCTCAGTTCCTCGTTGCTGAGGTTGCGGATGTTCTCGCTCATGGTTCGCTCCTGCACCATTTCCTCGTCTCCAGTCGGGGCCGGCCGATCCTGCCCTCTCACCGTCGGCGGTGTGGTCGCCACCGCCTGCTGAGACGCAAAGTAGCAACCGCCGTATTACAGAACTCTCACACTCTTCTCACGAGTTTCTGACTCCCACTCTCACTCTCGCTCTGACTCCCAACCTGACTCCCACTCAGGGCTGCTCATCCAGGTTCGCGGCATGCCCCGCGCCACCCGCCACACCGCCGCAGGGGGCGTGAGGGGCTAAGGTTTATGAGTGATAGATAGTCATTGCCATCTGGACCGCTGTGAGGACCCGGCCCTAGCCGCGGACCCCGCGCTGGCCGCCATGGTCACGGTGGGCACGGACCTGGCGCGCAGCCAGGCGGCGCTAGCCGCAGCCGAACGCCACCCTAACGTCTACGCCGCCGTGGGTGTGCACCCGAACAACGCCTCCGCAGCGGCGGACGCGGCCACTCGTGAAGGGATCGAGGACCTCGCAACACACCCGCTGGTGGTCGCCATCGGCGAGACAGGCTTCGACCGGTACTGGGATAACGAGACGCCGCAGGCTCAAGCGGCCGCCTTCGAGTGGCAGGCCGACCTGGCGCGCCGCACGAACAAAATGCTCATCCTGCACGTGCGCGACAAGCAGGGCGAAACCTTAGCCCACGACGCCGCGCACGATGCCATCGTGGCGGCCGGCCACCGGCGCGGCGTGCTCCACTGCTTCTCGGGCAACGAGCGCCTGCTGACGGCGGGGCTCGAGCTGGGCTGGATGATCTCGTTCGCCGGTAACCTCACGTACAAGAGCGCCGCGAACCTGCGCGACCTAGCGCGCGAGATTCCTTTAGACCGCCTGCTGGTGGAAACGGACGCCCCGTACTTGGCCCCCGTGCCGCACAGGGGTAAGCGCAACGTGCCCGCCTGGGTACGTCACACGGCGGAGGTGCTGGCCGACGTGCGCGGCGTGCCTCTCTCCGAACTTGAGCCCGTGCTGGACGCCAACGCCGAACGTCTGTTCGGTCTGAACGAGGCGGGTGCCAGCCGCACGCGAAGCACGTGACCGGGCGCGCGCCAGCCGCGCGCGAAGCGCGTGTCTGGCACGTGTCGCCCGCGCTCCTCACGAACTGGGTCCAGCGCCGCGGCGCCCCGCCAGCACGTAAAGTGAACCCATGAGCGAGTGGCGTGACGACATCTTCAACGTCGCCCGGAGCGACGCAGACCTCTACGTAGAGCGAGCAGGGCCAGACGGCGCGCCGGTCGTTTACTACCTGCACGGCGGGCCGGGTTACAACAGTCACTCGTTCAGGGACCTGGCCGGCGACGACCTCGAACGGTTCCAGGTCATCTACGCCGATCAGCGCGGCGGGGGGCGGAGTTACGGC
>JBBAFX010000278.1:0-3164 GCA_041655195.1 Trueperaceae bacterium | reverse complement strand
CCGTGGGGTCGGTCAGGCGGCCGGCCAGCACGTGCTCGCCGTACTCGCGGGGGCTCATCTGGTCGCGGTAGCGGTGGTAGCCCATGAGCATGCCGCCCGCGTACCAGCCCTTCAAGCCGAGCTTCTCGGAGAGCGCGAGCCGCGCCTTATACAGCGCGGATGCCACGCCTTGCTTCTGGTAGTCGGGGTCAACGGCTATCTCCACGCCGTACAGCCACTCGCCGTCCGGGTCGTGGTTGCGCAGGCCGAAGCTGCCGATCTGGTCGTACCAGGCGAGGGGCCGCTCGTCGGGGGAGCGGCGAGTACGCATGGTGGTGGCCATGCCGACCACCTTCTCCTGACCATCCTCGTAAACGATGGCCACGAACTGCCCTTCGGGGAACCTTTCCAGCTGTTCCGCGACGGCTTCCGGGTTGATGCAGTGGCAGTAGCGATCCGTGGGATACCCGTTAGCTAGCCGGAGTACGTCGTACACGCCATCGGCATGCCGCAACTCCGTGTTCACAACGGCGAAATCCAGTGATTCGGTGCCTCTCATAACGTTGCTTCAGACAACGCCTGTTGAGGGTGTATGAGCCCGTAAAAGGGGGAAACTGAAACGGTGAGGGAAGGTTTCTGCGCCCTAACCGGAAGAGCCTCTCCACAACCTTTACGCGAGAGCTTTGCCTCCCGAACCCGCCCGCGCCTTGTTACGCGGCGGCTCATTCGGTCTCACTCACACTTTAGGGTTGTCTTGAAGTATCTCACGCTCCTTCTGAACCGTATGGCCTTGAGGGTAGCACGCCGCCTGGAACTCTCTCAGTGACGAATCGCGCAAACGCCGTGCAGCACACGCTTCCGCGGGGCTTGACAAGGGGCGAAAACTGCGATATCGGCGCGCTGTTTCGGGCCCGCCGAGCGCGGCCGTGCGAGGCGCCCACGGCCTGAGCCGCGAACCGCGGGCCGAGTGCCCTCACCACCACTTCTCCCCATGACGGAAGCCGCGCTTCCTACGGTATGCTTCGCGAAATGCCAGCCGAGAAGCGCCCCACCGCGCCGCCTCGCCGCCGCCGCTCGTCCGTCGAGGGGCGAGGCGGCTTGTTCGGGCTTCTCACGCCCGGCACGCTCTGGATCATCGTGTTCTTCCTGCTGCCGCTGGTGTTCGTGGCCGTCAGTTCGTTCATGAGCCGCGGGCCCGGCGGGCAGCCGGTGCAGCCCTGGACGCTCGACCAGTACGAGCGCACCTTCACCACCTTCGGTCCCGTGCTGTGGCGCAGCCTGCGCATAGCCCTGGTGGCCACCGTGTTCTGCCTGGTGCTCGGTTACCCGGTGGCGTTCTTCATCAGCCGGCGCCGCAGCCCAGGCGTGCGCATGATGCTGCTGTTCCTCGTGCTGCTGCCGTTCTGGACGAACTTCCTGGTGCGCACGTACGCGCTCATCACCATTCTGCAGCGCGACGGGCTCTTGAACGGACTGCTCCAGTCGTTAGGTGTGCTGGCCGAGCCCATCCAGATGCTCTTCACGCCCGGCGCCGTCATGCTGGGCCTGGTGTACGGCTACCTGCCGTTCATGATCCTGCCCATCTACGCCTCCGTAGAGGCGCTCGATTTCCGCTACGTGGAGGCCTCCAACGACTTAGGCGCTAACGACTTCACTACCTTCTGGCGGGTCATCTTCCCGCTCACCCTGCCTGGGGTCATAGCGGGCTGCATCCTCGTGTTCATCCCCGCCATCGGCGCCTACATAACGCCAGACCTCATGGGCGGCACTAGGGGGCTCATGATCGGCAACCTCATCCAGAGCCAGTTCGGCGGCCGCGGCAACATCCCGCTGGGTAGCGCCGTCTCAATGGTGTTGTTGGCGCTGGTGTTCGTGAGCGTGTTCATCTACAGCCGCTGGGGCCAGAGGGAGGACGCGTGAGCCTGCGCCCCAACGAGCTGCGCAAAGGGCGCATCCGCCGCGACCTGACCGTGCGCCGCGTGGGCCGGGTGGGCGTGTGGCTCAGCCCCTTCGTTGTCTACCTGTTCCTCTGGATCCCCATCCTGGTGCTGGTGGCGTTCTCGTTCAACGACTCGTCCTCCATCAGCGTCTGGCGCGGTTTCACCACCCGTTGGTACGAGAACATCTTCAACAACACCATCACGGCCGGCACCGAGGCGGCGCGCTTCCAGACGGGCCTGCTCCTCAAGGCGCTGCGCAACTCCGTGTTGGTAGCGGGCGTAGCCACCGTCATCTCCACTGCGCTCGGCACCATGCTGGCCCTGGCCATCGCGCGCGGCCGCTTCCCGGGCCGCAAGTTGCTCGACTCCGTGCTCTACCTGCCCGTCGTCATCCCCGACATCACGCAGGGCGTGTCGCTGGCCATCTTCTTCAACATCATCTTCGCGTTCGTGCAGCAGGCGTTCGGTGTGCGCTGGACGCCCGGCTTCGCCACCATCATCATCGCGCACGTGGCGTTCAACATCTCGTACGTCGCCATCGTGGTGCGCGCCCGGCTGGCGGGCATGGACCCGCGGCTGGAGGAAGCGGGCCGCGACCTGGGCGCCAACCCGTTCCAGACGTTCTGGCGCATAACCTTCCCCAACCTCTTCCCCGGCGTGCTGGCGGGGGCGCTGCTGGCGTTCACGCTGTCGCTCGACGACTTCGTCATCACCTTCTTCAACGCCGGCGTGGGCACCACCACGCTGCCGCTCTTCGTGTACGGCATGCTCAAGCAGCGCGTGCCGCCCGAGATCAACGCCATCTCGGCGCTCATGATCCTGGCGTCCATCCTGCTGGTGGGCGGGTCGCTCATCCTGCAGCAGCGGGGGAACCGACAGTAACGGGACAAACAAAGGCGCCGCCAGCCTACTGGACCGATTCCGGTGCTTCTACTGGACGTTTTCCGAGCCGTCGCCCGCGCAGCATAGGACGTTATGCCCTGCCCGAGCGGGAGCGCGCACCGGTAGCTTGTGAGCATGAGATACACCTCTGCCGAGGAAGCAGTGAGAGTGGTGCGCTCCGGTGACCGAGTGTTCGTCCACAGCGTGGCCGCCGCCCCGCACGAACTTCTTTACGCTCTGGCCGCCCGCGCGCCCGAACTGCGGGCGGTGGAGATCGTGCAGCTGCACACCGAGGGCCCCGCACCCTACGCCGAACCCGAGGTAGCCGGCAGCTTCACCGTCAACGCCCTGTTCGTTGGCAAG
>JBBAFX010000277.1:0-3172 GCA_041655195.1 Trueperaceae bacterium | reverse complement strand
GTAGGCGAGGCGGGCGCTGGTGCGGCCCGCGCCCTGCTGGAACGTGGGCACCAGAAGGGGTTATTCGCCCCGGTTCCCGAGCCGTTCTTCGCTGTAGGCTAGTGGCATGAGTTTCTATATCGGCGACGAGGTCCTCTACCAAGGCGAGCGTTACACCATCAGCATCGCCAAGCCCGTAGAGCCGTACCAGTACAAGCTGGTGCGCACCACCGCAGACGGCGCGGAGGTCGTGTGGGCGCTGGAGAGCGAACTCGAACACATCAAGAGCTACACGCGCCCACGGGACGACACCCAGCTCGTGCGGGGTAGCCGACCGAAGAGGTAAGCAGGGACCGCACTCACGCGGTCAGCAGTCACTCGCGCTGGTCTAGCAGGCGGCGCGCCAGGAGCATGCCCTGGCGCGCCGCCTGCTCATAACGCAGTTCGGGGTCGACGCAGAGGCCAGCGGCGTGAAGCCCGCCTAGTCGCGGCAGCTCGAACGTGTCTGGGCGCCACTCGGTGGGCGCGAAGGTGCTGAACTGCACCGTGTACGGCAGCGAGCCGTGCACCTGGGGCGCCTCCATGCGCTGCGCCCGGAACTCGAAGCCGTGCGCCTGCAGGTCCTGGAAGAGATCGTCGTAGCTCATCTCGCTGAGGCGCCCGGCCGCCTCCTCGCTCTGCCCTATGCGCAGGCGCGCGCCCAGGAAGCTCCCCACGCAGAGCGCCACCCTGCCGGCGCGCCGGTCGACGCCTTCCCAGGTTGTAACGCCCGCTACTCGCCCAGCCTGAACGATGAGACCGCTGACGGACGACTGCAGCAGGTGGAGACCCGGCTCGGCCTCCAGCGCCCCCTTCACCTGGCGGTGCAACGCCCACGAGCCGTGCTCGGCGCCTAGCGCGGCAACCGCGGTCGCCATCAGCGACCCCGCGGGCGGACTCAGCTCGGCGCGGTCGCTGAAGAGGGTGTAGACGGTGTCGAGGCTGGTGGTCACCAGCAGCGTGCGGACGCCCGCCCGCGCCAACGCCCAGGCGGCTTCGCAGCCGGTTATGCCGCCGCCGACCAACAGCACGTCGAAGGCGCCCATCACGTCAGGGTCCCCCAGCGCGGAACGACCAGGCCGTCACAGCTCTTCACTCGTAACCCCTAGTCGCTTTTCGTCAACCCAGTGGCGTTACGCCCAGGAGCGGCTGGCGCCGCCCGGCGGAGCGCACCAGCACGTGCTTGCCGTTACGGGTGCGCTGGTAGATGACCGTCCCGCTGGTGGCGCCCAGCAGCGGCACCTCCACATCGGAATCGAAGAGCACCCGCAGGTGGAGCGGCACGGTGGTGCGCAGGAAACCGATCTCGTAACGGCGCCAGTCGCTAACGCGGTACCCGAAGAAGAAGTCGGGCGGCTCGTCGTCGGAGTAGATGGCCGTTAGCGAGCGCGCCTCCTCCGAACGGTAGTGAGCCACGGCTTCCCACACCACGGCGGCGGCCTCGTTCTCGCTCACGAAACTGACCTGCGCCGAACCCGTGTCGCCGAAGAAGGCGGCTGGGAAGTGCTGCGACTGCGTGTAGTAACCACCCGAGCCGACGCGCAGCTTCATGGCGTCGTTGTCGTAGGCGCGGCCCTTGACGCGCGCCTTGAGGTGATCGATCGCCAGGCCGAAACGGCGCTGGTGCTGCTCCTCGAAGTCGAACCAGCGCTGGTCTATGAGCGCGGAGTCGGTGTTGAGCTCGAACTCGAAGTCGCCGCCCTGCACGCCCAGCGGGCCGTGGGGCGCCTTGACGGGTAGAAGTGGTGGCGCCGCGACCTGCTCTTCCAGGCGCGTGGGGGTACTGTCGTTCATTCTGTCCTCCGCTCAGTGGGTACGTCGGCCACGTGCAGCGCCGACACCCCGAACGTCTGTAGTCGGTGCGTGACCGCACCGAAGCCGGCCAGCCGCAGACGCTCCTCCAGCTCGGCCGGTTCGAAGAACGCGAACACGGATTCGGGCAGGTAAGCGTACGCGCTCCGCTTACCGCTTATGAGACCACCCAGCTGCGGCAACAAGCGTCGGAAGTAGAACCGGAAGAGGCTGCCGAACGCTCCCTTGGGCGGGGGCGGGAACTCGAGCACCGCCAGCCGGCCACCGGGCTTCAGCACCCTGCGGAACTCCCGCAGGCCCGCGTCCGGGTCCGCGAAGTTGCGAAGCCCGTAGGCGATAGTGACAGCGTCGAACTGCGCGTCCTCGAACGGTAGGTCCGTACCGTCTGCCACGATGAAGCTGACATCCTGACCGCGCCTCTCGGCCTTGGCGCGCGCTAGTTCCAGCATGGGCTCCGCGAAGTCCGCGCCCATGACGTCGGCGTCGGGGCGGGCCTTCTTGATGGCGAGGGTCAGGTCACCGGTCCCGCTGGCCACGTCCAGGACCCGCACCTGGTCGGCGTTAGCGAACGGGCCGAGCACCGTGCGGGTGGCCTCGGCACGCCAGCGCTGATCCACACCGAAGCTGAGCAATCTGTTGAGCAGGTCGTAAGTCGGAGCGATCTCGGAGAACATGCTCCTGACCCGCTCCTCCTTCGGTTCCCGGCTCGCGCCGCTCGGCGCCGAGCCATCAGCTGAACCTGCCGAGCCTGCCGACCCGCCGGGGCCTGCCGAGCCTGGAGCTGAGCTTGGTCCTGAGCTGGGTTCTGAGGTGGCTCCGGCCGGGATCATGGGGGCGAGGCTACCACGCGCTTCGGCGGGGTTCCGCTGGCTGCCGCGCACCGTCAGAAGCGGCGCCGCTGGGGGCGCCGGGGCCCGCTCCGCGACGGCTCTAACCTTCCACCAGCCCGGCAGCGGCGAGGTAATCGCGCGCCTTCTGCACGGAGAAGCCCGAGAGGCTGGCGCTGGCCTTCTCGCTCACCAGGGTCGGCACGCTGCGCTTGCCCCCGTTGAGGCTCATGACCAGCTCGGCCGCGCCCTCGTCGGCCTCGATGTCGACCTCGACGTAAGTTACGCCCTTCATGTCGAGGTAGCGCTTCGCCGCCACGCAGTCGCTGCACCAGCTGGTGGTGTACATGGTGATAGCCGGCTCCGCCTGGACACTCTCCCCCACCGCGAGGACGGTCACGGCGCCCTGCTCGGGGGTGGTGGACGCTACTTGCTGTTCTGGATCCATTCGCCAACCATACGTGGCTCTAGGCCTGTGCCCATGTGGCCTAGGCTTCTACCGAGCTACTACCGTA
>JBBAFX010000276.1:0-3185 GCA_041655195.1 Trueperaceae bacterium | reverse complement strand
GTCGCGGCCGATGCCGCTGGCTTTCATGCCGCCGAACGGGGTGGGCAGGTGGCGCACGTTGTGCGAGTTTACCCACACCATGCCCACCTCGAGGCCCTGCGCGAAGCGGTGCGCCCGCGCCACGTCGTTCGTCCACACGTAGCCGGCTAGGCCGTAGCGCACGCCGTTAGCGATGGCGAGGGCCTCCGCCTCGTCGTCGAAGGGCAGGGCCGTGAGCACGGGGCCGAAGATCTCCTCTTGCGACACGCGCATGCTGGGCGTGGCGTCTACGAGCAGGGTGGGCGCCAGGTAATTGCCGGGCAGCGTGTGGCCGCCAGCAGCTACGCGCGCGCCCTCCTGCGGCGCTAGTGCCAGGTAGCTGCGCACCTTCTCGGCGTGCACGGGGTGGATGAGAGGGCCGACCTCGGTGGCGGGATCGAACGGGTCGCCCACCACCACGCGTTCGGCGCGCTCGGCTAAGCGGCGCGTGAACTCCTCGTACACGCCCCGCTGTACCAGCAGGCGGCTGGACGACGTGCAACGTTCGCCGTTCAGGCTGTAGATCATGAAGACCGCGGCGTCGAGCGCGCGCTCTAGGTCCGCGTCGTCGAACACCACCACGGGGTTCTTGCCCCCTAGCTCGAAGTGCACGCGCTTCAGCGTGGGCGCGCCCTGCGCCATGATGTGGCTGCCCGTCACGCTCTCGCCCACGAACGCCACGGCCCTGATGGCGGGGTGCTCGGTTAGGGCCTTACCCGCGCTCTCGCCTAGCCCGTGCACCACGTTCCATACGCCAGCTGGCACGCCCGCCTCCAGCGCGAGGCGCGCCAGCAGGGTGGCCGTTAGCGGGCTCCACTCGGCGGGTTTGTGCACCACCGTGCAGCCAGCAGCCAACGCGGGCGCGATCTTCCAGGTAGAGAGCATGAACGGCGTGTTCCAGGGCGTTATGACCGCCACCGGTCCGATGGGTTGGCGCCTCGTGTAGTTGAGGAAGTCGGGTGTGGGCAGGGCTTGGCCGTCGCTGGCGCCCTCTATGCGGTCGGCGAAGAAGCGGAAGTTCTCGGCCCCGCGCGCGGCCGCTTGGCGCATGAAGCGCAGCGGCTGCCCGGTGTCGAGCACCTCCAGCAGTGCGATCTGCTCGGCGTTCTGCTCGATGAGTTCCGCCAGGCGGTAGAGGACCTGCCGGCGCTCCTTGGCGCTCGTCTTGCGCCACGCCCCGAAGGCTTCGGCAGCGGCGCTGGCGGCCGCGTGCACGTCAGCAGCGCTGCCGGACGCCACGGCGGCCAGGTGAGCGCCGTCTGTGGGGGCGTTCGTAGCGAAGGTGGCGCCGCCTTCCGCGGGGCGCCACGCGCCGTTCACCAGGTGCCCCACGTGGGGCGCGGCCCCTGCCGCGCCGGGTACACCAACCTGCGCCAGGAGGTCCGCCAGCACTTGCTTCGCCGTGGCCTGGTTGGCAGCCGCCGCGCTGCCGGATGACGCACTACTGGCTGCGACGCCGCTGTCTGCGTTCGTGCCGTTCAGATCGATCCCTCCTTGGGTTCGGTGTCCGGAGGTCCGGCGACCGGCGTGGGATGCGCGCTGCTTCAGGTTTCTGTTCTCTCGAACATAGCCGTGCAGAGTGGACGCGGCAATCGTGCCCACACACAATTCATCGGGCCCAGATTGTGTGCGTGCACAATCCGGGCCCGGCTGATCGCTCTTACCGTGAGCGCCGCGAGCCTCTCACCGGCCCGGCGGCGGGTTCAGCCCGCCAGGTCCTCCTCGGCAACGACCTGGTTCACCAGCTCGCCCACTCCCTCCACCTGGCAGCTGACGACGTCACCGGGCCGGAGGTGCGAGATGCCCTTGGGCGTGCCCGTGAGCAGCACGTCGTTCTCGCGCAGGGTCATGAACTCAGTTATGTACTCGATGAGCTCGGCCACGGAGCGCATCATGTGCGCCGTGGTGCCGCTCTGACGCTCCTCGCCGTTCACGAGGGTGCGGATGTTGAGCGCCTGCGGGTCGGGCACCACCGACTTGTCGACCAGGAACGGCCCCAACGGTAGGAACGTGTCGAAGTTCTTGGGCTTGATGGGCGGCCGGAAGTGGTTGATAACGAAATCGCGCACCACCAGGTCGTTAGCAACGGTGTAGCCCTTCACCACGTCGAGCGCCTCGGCGCGCGGCACGCGCCGCGCCTCGCGGCCGATGACGACCGCCAGCTCGGTCTCGTAGTGCATGTACTCCACGCCACGCGGGCGCACGATGTTGCCGCGGTGCCCCACCAGCGCGTTGCGGAACTTGGGGAACAGCGCGGGCTGCTCGGGCTCCTCCAGGCTGAGTTCGGCGGCGTGATCGCTGAAGTTGAGGGCCACAGCGATGATGCTGCCGGGCTCGAAGGGCGGCAGCCACTGCACGGCGTGCTCGTCCACCCGGCGGCCAGTGGCCGTGACAACCGCGCCGTCGTCAAGCTGCCACACCTGCTGGGTGCGCCCCTCCAGAAGCACGCGGCCGCTGCGGGCTGAGGGCGCGCCGCTCAAGCCGACGCTCCCGTGGCCGCGTCCGCGCGCTGCTCCACGATGCCGTAGCGGGAGAGCGTGCGCAGCAGCTTGCGTTCGTTCTCGGGCAGCATGGGCCCAAGCGGCAACCGCCAGCGCGCCTCGCAGAGACCCATGAGCGACAGGGCCGTCTTGAGAGGCACGGGGTTCACCTCTATGAAGAGCATGTCGTTCAGCTCGAGCATCTCGTAATGCAGGTCGCGGGCCTCGTCCCACTTGCCCGCGGCCGCCAGCTCGTACAGGCGCGCTATCTGCTTGGGCGCCACCACACCCGTGGCGCTGATGTGGCCGCTACCGCCCAGGGTGAGCATGGGGTAGGTGAGGGTCTCGGCGCCGCAGTACACGCCGAAGTCGCGCCCGGCGTGCACGAACGTGTACGACACGTCGTCTAGGTTCTTGGTGGCGTGCTTGACTCCGACCACATTGGGGTACGCGTCACGCAGGCGCCCGATGGTGACGGGGTCTATGTTCACCGCCGCGCGGCCGGGGATGTTGTAGAGGATGACGGGCGTGTCGGGGAACTCGCTGGCCACGGCGCCGAAGTAGTCGAAGAGGTTCTGCTGGTTGGGGCGAATGTAATACGGGGCGATGATCATGACCCCGTCCACGCCGAGTTCTACCGCATGGCGGGTCAGCTCCAGCGTCTCCGCCAGGTTGTTGTTGCCCGTG
>JBBAFX010000275.1:0-3209 GCA_041655195.1 Trueperaceae bacterium | reverse complement strand
GAGCAAGTGGCTGCCGCCCGCCGCGAGCTAGCGGCGCAAGCCGCCGCGGCCGGGGTAGGCGAGTGAACGGCGCCGGGTCCATGCACCTGCCGCAGAGCGGCGCCGCGGAGCGCGCCCCCGAGGGCGACGCCCAGCTAGCGCCCGCTCTGAGCGTGCGCGCTGCGCGTTCCGAGGACGTACCCCTCATCTTCGAGAACATCGGCTACTGGGCCAGTCAGGGCCGCATGCTGGTGCGACCCATGCAGAACATCTTCGAAAACCTGCGCGACTTCTTCGTGGCCGAGATCGACGAGGGCGACGGCCCCCGCTTCGCCGGCAACGGCGCCCTGCACATACTGTGGGGCGACATCGCGGAGGTACGCGGCCTGGCCGTGGCGCCGAACGTACGCGCCCGCGGAGTCGGCCGCGCGCTGGTGGCAGCCTGCGAGGAGGAGGCGCGGCGCGTGGGCATACCCACGCTGTTCGCGTGGACGTACGAGGTCGCGTTCTTCGAGCGCTGCGGTTTCACCCTCATAGACAAGAGCCGCGACCTGCACCCACGCGTCTGGTCAGAGTGCCTGCGCTGCCCCTTCTACGTGGGTTGCAACGAGAACGGCATGGTGAAACGCATGGACGGCGTGCCCATGCCCGCCAACCTGCCCGAGCCGCCGCCCGCGCAGGTGCCGCCGGGCATCCGCTGACCTACCCGCCCGCCTGGGTACAATCCGGCGTGTCACGCAAGATCCTGCTCGCTCACACGGGCGGCACCATCGGCATGCACAGGGGAGCGCGCGGTTTCGAACCGCGCCAGGGCCACCTGGCTGAGCTGCTGAGCCGCATGCCCGAACTCGAGGACCCGAGCATGCCGCACATAACCCTGGTGGAATGGGGTCCGCTGCTCGACTCAGCCGACAACCGCCCCGCCGACTGGCAGCGCATGGCTAACGAGATCGCCGCCCACTACGACGACGTGGACGGCGTGGTGTTGCTGCACGGCACCGACACCATGGCCTACACCTCCTCGGCGCTGTCGTTCCTGCTGGAGGGGCTCGGCAAACCGGTCATAATCACCGGCTCGCAGGTGCCACTCGCCGAGGTGCGCTCGGACGCGCGCGAGAACCTGGTGGCGTCCCTCCAGCTCGCGGCGCGCACGGACCTGCACGAGGTGTGCGTCTACTTCTCAGGGCAGGTGCTGCGTGGCTGCCGCGCCACGAAGGTGTCGGCCAGCGGCTTCGACGCCTTCGAGTCGCCCAACGAGGCACCCCTCGGGCAGGTCGGGGTCGACATTGCCTTCCGCGCGGGTGCGCCCCGCCCCGCCCAACCCGGCCCGTTGCGTGTGCCTGAGCTGGCGGACGTGACCGTGGCGTCGCTGCGGCTCTTCCCCGGTATAGACGCCCGCTTCATGCGTCACGTGCTGCAGGAGCCCCTGCAGGGCCTAGTGCTTGAGACCTTCGGCGCCGGCAACGCCCCCAGCCGCGACCGCGACCTCCTCGCCGCCCTGAGCGAGGCCTCCGCACGCGGCGTGGTCATAGTGAACATCACCCAGTGCCTGCGCGGCCGGGTCGACATGGGCGGGTACGCCACGGGCGCGGCCCTGCAGGACGTGGGCGCTGTGGGCGGCGCCGACATGACCCCGGAGGCTGCCCTCACCAAGCTGATCTACCTGCTCGGCAGCGGGCTGGAACCGGCGGCGGTGCGAGCGCTCATGCAGCAGGACCTGCGCGGCGAGCTGACGCCGGCCCCCGCGTGAGGTGCGCTCCGGCGGAAAGTATGCTGGTTAGGTGAGCAGGCCCCGCCTCCCCCGCTGGCTGAACGTAGCCGGCTGGCTCGGCGCCGCGACCTGGGCCGTGCTCCTGGTCGTGCAGTCGGGCTCCCCCACCGTGGGCGGTTTCCTGTCCCGCATCCTGGCGCGCTTCCCGGAAGGTGCCGACAAGGTGGGTCACGCCAGCGCTTACGCCGTGCTGGGCGGGCTCCTCATGCTGGCCACCGGCCGCGTCTGGCTGGCCGTGCTGCTAGCCACCCTCTTCGGCGTCTCAGACGAGATCCATCAGTACTTCGTGCCCGGCCGACACGCGGACCCTTTCGATCTGCTGGCCGACTTCGTGGGCGCCCTGCTAAGCGCCCTGGTCGTGGCTTTCCTATCGCGGCTTCTACCCAGGCGCCCGTAAAATGACCGTCGTGAGCGACGAGTCTCAACCTCTCCGCCTCGTCATTGTTGGCGCGGGCCGCATGGGCGGCGCCGTGCTGCAGGGCGCCCTTGGAGCCGGCGTGCTCCAACCGCACGAGGTCGGCATCTTCCACCCTAACGCCAGACGCTCCACCGAGCTGGCGGGGCGTTACGGCGTGCAGGGCGTGACCGACACCGAGCTGCACACAGCGGAACGTGTGCTCCTGGCCATCAAGCCTCAGACGTTCGCCAGCGTGGCGCCACTGGTGGCTGGGCGCGGTTCACTGTTCATATCGCTGATGGCCGGCGTCTCCGCCGAAAGCATCAGCCAGCGCGTGGGCTCGAACCGCGTCATCCGCGCCATGCCCAACCTGGGCGCGGCGTTGGGCCTGAGCGTCACAGCGCTCGCGTGGCTACCCGCCGTGAACCAGGACGACGTGAATATGGCGCGCAGCCTCTTCAGCGCGGTGGGCAGCGTCTACGACCTGCGCGAGGAGCAGTTCGACGCCTTCACCGGCATGGCCGGCTCCGGCCCCGCCTTCGCGGCGCTGGTGGCTGAAGGCCTCGCCGACGGCGGCGTGCGCGTAGGCTTAGACCGGCGCCTGGCCCGCGACCTGGCCCGCCAAGTGCTCCTCGCCTCTGCCCGGCTGCTAGAAACCAAGCACCCTAGCGAGCTGAAGGACGAAGTGTCCAGCGCCGGCGGCACCGCCATAGCTGGCGTGCGCACGCTCGAACGTCACCGTTTACGATTCGCCCTGATAGACGCCGTGGAGGAAGCCACCAGGCGCGCGGGCGAGCTGAGTCGGGAGGAGAAGTGAAGAGACTCTTGCTGGGGGCGCTACTGGCGCTAGCGCTAGCGTGGCCGGTCGCCGCCGCCCAGGATTACTACCCGGCTGGGCCGGGTTACAGCTGGACCTACTCGTCCGGCGAGACCCAAACGCTCTCCGGCCCCCGCGACATGAACGGCGTGAGCGTGTGGGTGTTGGTGCACTACTTCGAGGGCGTGCCTATATCAGAGGATTACCTCGAGTACTCGGAGGCCGGCGTATTGAGCCACGGCACC
>JBBAFX010000274.1:0-3227 GCA_041655195.1 Trueperaceae bacterium | reverse complement strand
CAGTGAAGACCGTGACGTAGAGCCGCTCGGGGTCGAGCCCCAGCCACTCGTCCGCGGTGAGGAACTCCCACGCCCACAGGCTGGCTTCCTTCTTGAAGTAATCCCCGAAGGAGAAGTTGCCGAGCATCTCGAAGAACGTGTGGTGGCGGCGCGTGCGGCCCACGTTCTCGATATCGGAATCCTTACCGCCCGCGCGCATGCACTTCTGCGAGGTGGCCACGCGGTGCCACACGCCGTAACCGGGGAAGCGCGGGGTGGCGCCCTGGAAGTAGGGTTTGAACTGCTGCATGCCCGCCACGTTGAAGAGGAGCCCCGGATCGGAGCTCTTGAGAGGCGCGCTGGGGTAAGCCAGGTGCTGCTTCTCCTCGAAGAACCGTAGGAACTTCGAGCGGAGTTCGTTCACTTGTTTCGTGCCGTCTGCCACGGGGGCGCCTCCTGAGTAACCAGGGAACGAGTATACAAGCCCCGCCTAAGCGGTATCTTTCCTGCACATGCTTCAGTCGTTCCAAGACCCCCGGCGCCGCCACCTGCTCATCATGGGTTTCGCGGCGTTCTTCCTGTTGGGTGCCCAGCAGGCTATGTACGGACCCTCCCTCCCCCTCTTCCGGGCCAAGTTCGGGCTCGAGGTCGACCAGGTCAGCGCCGTGGTCAGCGCCCAGTTCCTGGGCGCGTTCCTGGCCATCGTCGCTTCCGGGGTGCTCATCAAGCGCTTCGGGTACCGCCGCGTGCTGGTGGTCGGCGCCATCGGCGTGGCGGTCGGGCTCGTCTCCATAGCCCTGGCGCCCGTGTGGTGGCGCGTGGTGGCCGGCGCCTTCGTGGCCGGGCTTGGCTTCGGGCTCATAAACCTATCTTTCAACCTGCTGTTAGCGCTCAGCTTCCGGCCTAACGCCGCGCCCGCCCTGAACCTACTCAACGCGGTCTTCGGGGTTGGCGCCATGGTTGGACCCCTCCTGGTGGCGCTGTTCGAGCCGCGCATGGCCGTGCCGTTCCTCGTCATGGCGGGCGTGGCGGCGCTGCTCCTCCTGCTGGTGCTGGTGCTGGACGTGCCCAAAGCGGTGGCAGTGGCCAGGAACGCCGCGCCCGCCTCGCTGGGGCTGCTGGCGCTCTTCGTGCTGGTCTACTTCTTCTACGTGGCCACGGAAGCGGGGGTGGCGAACTTCCAAACGGAGCACCTCACGCCTCACTTCGGCGCCGCTACCGCCGCGGGTTTCCCGGCGCTCTTCTGGGGCGCCATCACGGTCGGGCGGTTGCTGGCCGCGCCCCTGTCAGCGCACGTGCGGCCGCCCGCCATGGTGCTCGGCTCCACCACCCTGGCCACGCTCACCCTGCTGTTCGCTGGCAACGTGCTGGCCGCGCCGTACCTCTACGCGGCCGTGGGCCTCTTCTTAGCGCCAGTCTTCGGCACCGCACTGGCGTGGCTCACGGAAGTCTTCCCGGAGCGCGCCGAGCAGTACACACCCATCGTGGTGGCGGCCGCCAACTTAGGGCCGGTGCTCACCGCGCCCCTGATCGGCTTGGCCGTCACTCACTACGGTGGCGGCGCTATCCCTATGACGCTGGCGGGTTTGGGGGCGTTACTGGTGGCGTCGGTGGCGGTGCTGTTCCAGCGGACCCGAGGTCGAGTCTGAACAAGGTGTAGAGCGCAACCAGCACGGGCAGCACGCTAGTGTAGGCCGCGGTGGGCAGCATCCACAGGCCCGCTAACGCCCTGGGCCAGGCGGGGGTGAGGGGCGCCAGCGCGGCGACCATGACGCCCACCGCCAGCGCGAAGGCGCCCGCGCCCCGGAACGCGCCGGGACCGATTTGCGCGCGCATGGAGTAGATGAGAGCGAAACTGACTGCGCCGAGCAGAAAGGCGTGCAGGAAGAACACCCGGAAGCCCGTCTGGGTGAGGTAGGCGGTTAGACCCGGCGTGGAAGCGGCCAGTTCCACCAAGCCCTTCACCACCAGCAGCGCCAAGGTCAGTTGCCGCAACAGCAGAGTGACGCCGGTCGGGGGCGTAACAACCGAACCGTCGACGTTGCTGGCCTGCCTGGGGTCCACCCGCCAGATCACGAACACCAACCCCAGCCACACCAGCGCGGCTACAGCCCCGCCGGCGCCGTCCAGGGCGGCACCCCAAGAGGCTGAGAGTGCGTCCGTGGCGTAACGGCCCACGCTGCGCACCAGCATGGCGGCGCCCAGCAGCCAGCCCAGCCCACCTACCGGCTGGCGCGCCAGCCGCCCGCGGTCCGCGTGCAGCGCCGCCAGGCCCAGGATGGCGAGACCGAACCAGCCGTCGGCGAAGAGCGTGAGGAACCAGTCGACCAGCGCCAGCATGACGTGGCGGTCCAGGTTGCCGCTGGCGCCCAGGTAGGCGAGCCCGCCCACGGCCACCGTACTGGTCAGCATGAGGGCCACAGCCACGTCGAAGAGTCGCAAGCGGGCGTCGCGCCGCTTACCCCAGGTGGCCCACACGTAGAGGCCGGCGAACACGTACCAGACGAGGCCGTTGAGGCCCGAAGCGATCATGGAGATGGGCAACAGTTTGCCCGCGAACGGCGTGAGGTGGTAGCCGCTCCTGAGGAACGGCAGGTAGGTCATGAGCCCGCCGATGGCTGCCACCACCGCAGTGGCAGCGAAGCCGCGCGGCCTGCCACCGCGCCTGACTAGGTCCGCGCCGATAAGCAGGATCAAAGGCGGCGTGACCCACGAGAAGAACATGAGGTGAGAGTGGGCGTGCCGGATGTAATCCAGCACGCCAGGCAACGGCGTGACGAGCGAGAAGCGGTAGTACGCCCCGGTCGAAGCCGCGAGAACGAAGCAGGCCAGGGCGAGGCCCCAGATCCAGCGGCCCTTCAAGTCAGGCGGCGCTTTCCGGGAAGTTGAGCCTGGTTCGCAGCTCGGTCAGGAACTCCTGTTCGTCCAGGCTTATGTTCGAGCGGAAGGCGGGGCCGCTGGCCTTGGCGATGTGCTCGGCCAACCCGTACAGGAAGCGCTTGAACTCCACGCCCTCCTCGTCGTTCTGGACGATGTTACCGACCTCGCTGATGCGCTCCAGCAGCTGCTCGCGCGGGAGCGACTTCTTCTCACCCTCCGTGGGCGCCGGGTCGTGCGCGCCCGAGAGCAGTGCCTGCACGAGGGGGTTATGGGCGTACTGCCGTTCGGCGTCGTACAGGTAGCGCCCGGCGGCCATCATCTCTCGGAAGTACGCCACCGGCCCCGTGCGGTCGGCGGCCATGGTGGCC
>JBBAFX010000273.1:0-3251 GCA_041655195.1 Trueperaceae bacterium | reverse complement strand
GAGCGCCACGCCCACCACCGTGGCCACCACCGTCATGAGCAGGCTCTCCACGATGCCGGTGCGGATAGCGGGCCAGCGCGACGCGAAATCGGGCTGCAGGAACTGACTCAGGAGGCACATGCTGCGCTCGGCGCCGCGCTGCACGCGGGCCACGTCGATCTCTATAGCGCTGAACGCGAAAAATAGGTAAGCGATAGCGGCCAGGGTCACGAGCCACTGCCACCAGGGGCGACCTCGCTGCCACGCGGGCCGCCAGGTCCGCTGGCTGGCCTCGGTCACGCCGCAGCCTCGGTGGCGGACCAGTCCTCGGCGCCGTAGATAAGGGTCAGAGCGGCGTCGTCGAGCTTGCTGGGCGGACCGTCGAACACGACCTCACCGGCGCGCAGACCCACCATGCGGGGCAAGAAGCGCTTGGCCAGTTCCACGTCGTGGATGTTGACTATGGCCGCTACGCCGTTCTCGGCCGCCAGTTCCACGATGAGGCGCATGACTTCACGGCCCGTCCTCGGGTCGAGCGATGCGGTGGGCTCGTCTACCAGCAGCAGGTCCGGGCTCTGCATGAGGGCTCGCACTATGCCAACCCGTTGGCGCTGCCCACCCGAGAGGGCGTCCGCCCGCTTATCGATGTGGTCACTGAGTCCCACCCGGTCCAGGAGCGCTAACGCGCGCTGCACGTCGGCGGCGGGGAAGCGGCGCAGGGTGCTGGCCCAGAAACCCGTGTAACCGAGCCGCCCGGAGAGCGCGTTCTCCATAACGCTAATGCGCTCTACCAGGGCGTACTCCTGGAAGATCATGCCTATGCGCCGGCGCTGCTTACGCAATTTGCCGGCGGGGAGGTCGGTGAGCTCAACGCCCCCATGCGGATACTGCCGGAGGTGGGTTCCACCAGGCGGTTGATGCAGCGGATGAGTGTGCTCTTGCCCGCCCCGGAGGCGCCGATGAGCCCGACGACCTCACCGTCGGCCAGGGACAGCTCGACGCCTCTCAGGGCCATGTCGCCGGTGTCGTAACGCTTGATGAGGTGCTGGATCTCGAGCATGGTTGTCCTACGCGAGGAGGCAAGCCCACCCAGCTACGCTGCCGCCCGCCGAGCGTGCCCGGCAGGCGGCAACACGGCCAGGTCAGGGGCTGCTTACCGCAGGCCCTCCAGGTAATCGATGCCGAGCTCCTGGTCGATCTGGCGCACCACGGCCCACGTGGTCGCGTAATCGATCTCAAGGAACTTCTCCTGGCCTTCCGCGCCGAACTCTGCCAGCAGGTCGGTACCGGTCCAGTCGTAGCTGAAGAACGCTTCCTTGATCTTCTCCTGCAGTTCGGGGTGCAGGTTGTGCACCATGCCGTAGCCGGTGGTGGGGAAGGACTGGCTGATGTAGATGCTCTCGTAGTCGTCCTCGCTGACCACGTCGCGCGCGAGCATGCGGAAGAGCACGGAGTTGGCTATGGCGGCCGCCTCGTAGTCGCCGTTAGCGATGCCGAGGATGCTGTTCTCGTGGCTGCCGGAGAACACGGCTTCGAAGTCGCGGCCCTCGAGCAGGCCGAACTCGGAGGCCAGCAGCGCGGAGGGCGCCTTGAAGCCCGAGTTGCTGGTTTGGGTCACGAACGCCAGCTGGCGGCCCTGCAGGTCCTCCATGGCGGCGATGTCGCTGCCCTTGGGGACGATGATCTCCATCTCGTAGCCGTAACTACCGTCGAGCGCGGACATGATGGCGAACGGACGGAAGCCCGAGCGCGCGGCGGCGTACGGCACGTTGCCCGTGTTCACGCCGGCGATGTGCAGGCGGCCGGCCTCGAGCGCCAGCTGCTGAGCGGCGTAGCTCTCGACCACGAAGAACTGCACCTGCTTGCCGGTCACGGCGCTCAGGTGATCGAGGAAGTCCTGCCACACCTCGGCGTACAGCGAGGGGTCCTCAACGGGGGTGTACGAGAAGATGAGGGTGTCGGGATCCAGCCACTCGCTCGGGTCGGTGGGGATGTCGGCCATCAGGTCGCCGTCGGCGTCAACGAAGCCGGGCGCCATCTGCGCGAACACGCCGCCCGCGAAAGCGAGCGCCAGGACCAGCACGGTCCAGGTACGAAGGGTCTTGAGCATGGGGTCCCGGGATGCGTTCCCGGGACCCCGGCCATTTCGTTTTGAGTTAAGCCTTGGCGTCCGGCCGGGTGAGGAACCCGATGATCACCATGAGCGCGCCCACCGCTATGGCCGCCTGCGCAGCTATCTGCGGTATGTCGATGGAGCGCTCCTCGGTGGCCGTGATCTCGACGGGGCCAAGGTCGACGCTCGCCGTGTCGGCGCGGTAAGTAACGCTCTTGATGACGAGCCCTCCGATGCCGAGGGCGAGGACTATCAGGCCGATGAGAACGGTGCGGTTCATGGAGACCTCCCTAAAGGTGGTGCGGCCTAAGATGCTTACCAGCCGACTATAGCGGCCACCGCCGCGATTGTTGGTGCAGGCTAGGAGGCCAAGCATGCTACGCGTGTTATACGGAGCGCCCACCCCAAGATGAGCACGGCAGGCGGGCCCGGGGCCGGTGACGAAACCATGCCCGCGATCGGCAAGGTCGCCACGCCGGAGCAGCTCGACAGCTTCGCAGCGCAGGCCGTGGCGGACAGTCGCCGGCTGGTCGTCGGCGCGCTCATAACGGACGACCAGGGCCGCATTTACGTGCAGCGCCGCAGCGAGGACAGGGCGCTCTTCCCGGGCTGCTGGGACATCGTTGGCGGCCACGCGGAGTCCGGTGAGGACCTCGTGACCGCGTTAGGGCGTGAAGTGCTGGAGGAAACGGGGTGGAGGCTCGCTAGTTGTGGGCCCGTGGTCGAGATCCTCGACTGGAGCGCAAGCGACGGGGTGGCGCGGCGCGAGATCGACCTGCTCGTGAAAGTGACAGGCGACCTGAACAGGCCGCACCTGGAGCCCGGCAAGCACAGCGAGGGGCGCTGGCTGGCCCAAGACGAGCTGAGCGTGCTGCTCGAGCGCAGGCAAGAGGACGACCGCTGGGTGCACGACACGGTGGAGCGCGCCTTCCGGTTACTGGCCGAAGGGCGCTATGGCGCCTAGTCGGCGGCGGCCACCTCGCCCTTAGCCAAGCCCGGGTAGAGCACGCGGTACACGGCCAGGTTCTCGTACACGCGCTGCAGGTACTCGCGCGTTTCGGGCTGGTCTATCTCGCGGTAGAACTCGTCCTTATCCTCAGCCACCCACTCGCTCTCGAACAGGCGCCGTACGTAACCCTGACCGCCGTTGTAACCGGCT
>JBBAFX010000272.1:0-3254 GCA_041655195.1 Trueperaceae bacterium | reverse complement strand
CCGCCCCCGCCGCTGCTTCCGCTGCTACTCCAGCTATTACTGCCGCTGTACCTGCCACTCTCGCGCACGAACATCCAAAGTCCCTTCAACACACGCCTGTGCCTAACTATCTAGCCGGTCAATCTACACGCCAACCACGGCGCCGCCAGCACCTACGCCCTAGTTGAGCTCATCAAGCGTCAGCCGGAACGAGGGCACGAAGGTCTCCAAGAAGTACTGCAACGCCGGGTCCTCGTCCCGCAGCAACTCGCGCAGGATCGTCTGCTCGGCCTTCTGGAACTCCTCGTTACCGGCCTTCGACTCCTCTATACACTTGAGGTAAGCGCACACCTTGTCCGCCTGCTTCACTACCCGCCACGCCTCGGCGTCCGCGTCCGTGTGGAAGAAGAGGTCCTCGTACTCGCTCTGCAGTTCCTGAGGCAGCATGGCCAGAAGGCGGTTCCTGGCTACCGTCTCGATGTCGAAGAGCGCCTCCTTGATGGTGGGGTTGAAGTACTTGATAGGCGTGGGCACGTCGCCGGTGATCACCTCTTCGGCGTCGTGGTACACGGCTAATAGCGCGGTGCGGTTAGGGTCCACCTGGCGCCCGAACTTGCGGTTGCCGATGACCGCCAGGGCGTGAGCGATCATGGCCACCTGCAGGCTGTGCTCCTGGGTGTTCTCAAGGCGCGTGTTACGCATGAGCCCCCAGCGCTGGATGAACTTCATGCGCGCGAGGTAAGCGAAGAAATGACTGGTGAATTTGCTGGTCACGCCCGCTATGCTACCGAACACCGGTGAGCCGGGAAGCGTCAGAGCCACTCGCCGCGTGAGCCGCTCCGGTTTCGCGGCGGCGCCCACGCGCCTCTACTACGGTCAACGTGCGCGACGTGTAAAAGGCCGCAAGGAGCGTGCTCGCGTTATGAAACAATCCATTGACGCGGTATCCTGCACGAACGTAGGCTCACACCGTAGGAGGACATACGTGAAGCGTCTCGCCCTCATTGCCATCGGCGCAGTAGCCCTGCTGCTCAGCGCCTGCGCGCCGACTTTCGACCTCACCAGCCAGGTGCCGGTCCAGATACTCTCCATCACCACCCCGGCTGCCAAGGGCGGCACGGTCGTGGTGCAGGGCCGCAACTTCGGCGACGGCCGCACGGGCGGCGCGGACGCCAACTACGTGCTGTTCGCGCGCACCTCCGACACCACGCACGGCCAGCGCCTGACCGTCAACGAGTGGACCCCGCGGCGCATCGCGTTCACCTCCCCGGAAGAAGCCGGCAACGGCTGGATCACCGTGGTCGCCAACGACGTCGCCAGCCAGGCGTTCCCAGTCAGCCTGCCCTAAACACCGAAATCTCTTCGTTCTAAAACTCCGAACCCGGGTTGGGGGCCGTCCGAGTGGGCGGCCCCCAACCCGTGCGCCAACAGAGAGGCCGATATACTCTGCCCTTATGAAGCTGCAGGCCGTTAAAGGCACGAGTGACATACTCCCCGAACAACAAACCCGGTGGCGCGCGGTGGTCGCCGCCGCCGCCTCCGTCCTGGAGGGCGCCGGCGCTGGCAAGCTGACCACCCCCATCTTCGAGCACGCCGAGGTGTTCGAGAAGTCGGTTGGCGAATCGGCCGACCTGGTGGTGCAGAAGGAGATGTACACCTTCGATGACCGTGGCGGGCGCCGCATCACGCTCCGCCCCGAGTTCACTGCCGGCGTGGTGCGCGCCTTCATCGAGAACGGCATGTACACCAGGCCCCTGCCCGTCAAGCTCTGGAGCGAGGGCCCCCTCTTCCGCGCCGAGAACGTGCAGCGCGGCCGTTACCGCCAGTTCCATCAGGTCAACTTCGAGATCCTGGGTCTCGCCACGCCCCTAGCCGACGCCGAGTCGGTCGAGCTCCTGTACCGCAGCATCGCCGTGGCGGGGCTCACCAAGCACCGCATCAAGCTAGGCTCCGTCGGCGACCCGGAGGACCGCGCTGCCTACAACGATTACCTGCGCGCGGAGTTGACCCCCAAACGAGCGCAGCTCTCGGAGACCAGCCGCGAACGCCTGGAACTGAACCCCATGCGCATCCTCGACAGTAAAGACGAGGGCGACCAGGCCCTCATAGCCGACCTCGACAGGCCGCTCGACCGGCTCGGTGAAGAGGCCAAGCAGCACTTCGACGAGGTGGCCGCCTACCTGACCGACTGGGGCGTGCCCTACGACCTGGACCCCAGCATCGTGCGCGGGCTCGACTACTACCGCCGCACCGCCTTCGAGGTGCACTACCACGGCATCGGCGCTCAGTCCGCCCTGGGCGGCGGGGGGCGCTACGACGGTCTGATCCAGATGCTGGGCGGCCCCGAGCTGCCGGCCATAGGCTGGGCCTTCGGCATAGAACGCGTGCTCGACGCCCTGGAACAGGAACAGGTCGAGGCCAGCGCAGCCAGCGGACCGGCCCTCTTCCTGGTCCCGCTGGACGACGCCGCGGTGGGCGAGGTCGCCAACTTGGCGCAGCGACTACGCAGCGGTGGCGTGCGAACGGAGTTCGCCTACCAGCGCCGCAACCCCGGCAAAGGCCTGAAGGAAGCCGACCGCTCGGGCGCGCGTTTCGCGGCGCTGCGGGGCTCCTCCGAACGCAGCGACGACGCCTGGCAGCTGAAGGACCTCGTAACCGGCGAGCAGCGGCAGGTGAGCGAACTGGAACTGATCGAGATGGCAGGCCGCCTCGGTGAAACCGACGAAAGGCGCGGCTGATACCCTCATGAGCATGACTAGAAGCCACAACTGTGGTGCACTCAGAGCCAGCGACGTCGACCAGCCCGTCAGGCTGCAGGGCTGGGTCAACCGCCGGCGCGACCTGGGCGGCCTGCTCTTTATAGACCTCCGCGACCGTTACGGCATGACGCAAGTGGTGGTCGAACCCGACGACCGGACCGTGTTCGAAGCGGCGGAAGCCGTGCGCGCCGAGTACGTCATCGAGGTCGAGGGGCGCGTGCGCCCGCGGCCCGAGGGCCAGAGCAGCGACCGCCTCGCCACCGGCGCCATCGAAGTGGTGGCCAGCGCGGTGAAGGTGCTCTCCCCCGCCCGCACGCCGCCCTTCCTGGTCGACGGCTCTATCGACGCGTCCGAGGTCAGCGAGGACCTGCGCCTCAAGTACCGCTACATGGACCTGCGCCGCCCCGCCGCGCTGGAGCCCCTCCTGATCAGGCACAAGGTCACCAAGGCCATCTGGGACTTCCTAGACGAGCGCGGCTTCGTGCAGGTCGAGACCCCGCTCCTCACCCTCAGCAC
>JBBAFX010000271.1:0-3265 GCA_041655195.1 Trueperaceae bacterium | reverse complement strand
CGGACAGGCCCCACTTCTCGGAGTGCACCAGCGGACGCATGTCGATGAGGCCGTCTACCAGCTGGTAGGTGGCGGCCTGGTTCTGGTAGGCCACGGTGATGTTGGGGACCTCGTTGGTGCCCATGAGGGCGATCATCTTCTGGAAGATGTCGTCGTAGCCGCCCTGGAACTCGGCGACCACGGTGATGCCCCACTCGTTGGTGGCGTTGAACTGGTTGACGATGTCAAGCAGCGCAGTCTCGCGGATGCCGCTGTGCTGGTGCCAGAAGCTGACCGTCTGTCCGGTGGGATCCACGTCCTCGTAGCTGACCTGCGCGAACGCCGTAACGCTCAACATGAGCCCCAGCAGCGCCGTTAGAACGAACTTGCCTCGCTTCATCTGTGTTGCTCCTTCAGAACCCTGTTACTGCTTGCCCTGGAATCGCGCACGTCGCCTATCGACGGGCGCATGGCTTGTGAACTGGTCCGCGTCCGAACCGGGAAGCGGCCCTCTTCGCATGAACGGGCGGTGCTGCCCGTGAATGCCGAGTACTGAGCGGGGCATCATGGTCATCCCTTGAGCCCCGAGGTGGCGATGCCTTCGGTGAACTGCTTCTGCGTGAAGAAGTAGACGACCAGAACCGGAACCACGGTGATGACAGTGCCGGCCATCAGCAGATGCGTTTGCGGACCGGCTTCGGAGATGAACGTGTAGAGACCCACCCCGAGCGGACGCCAGGTGGCGGTGGTGGTCACGAGCAGTGGCCACAGGAACTCGTTCCACGCGGTCACGAACGTGAGCAGCGTGGCGGTCATCAGTACCGGCTTGCTCATGGGGAGCACCACGGAGGTGAGGAAGCGCATGTGCCCGGCGCCGTCGATGACCGCGGCGTCGTAAAGCTCGTTAGGCACGCTGATGAAGAACTGCCGCAGCAGGAAGATTATGAACGCTGACGCCATGAACGGCACGGTGAGCGCCGGCAGGCTGTTCATCCACGAGCCCCACGGGATTATCTGGCCGCGGATGAGCAGCAGGTTGGGGATGAAGGTCACGGTGCCGGGGATCATGAGGGTGGCCAGCAGCACCATGAAGATGGCGCTGCGCCCGGGGAACTTGATGCGCGCGAAGGCGTATGCCGCCAGGGTGCAGGTGACCAGCATGCCGAGGATGACCACGGCGGTGATGATGACGGAGTTGCGGAAGTACAGCACGAAGCGCGCTTCGTTCCACGCTTCCGCGTAGTTGCCCCACTGCGGCGTGGCGGGCAGTAACGCCCGGTTGATGGTCTCGCCCAGGGTCATGAACGAGGTCGAGATCATGTACAGGAACGGCGTGAGGCTTATCAGGGCGCCCACGATGAGTACGAAGTACACGGGCAGGTGCGAGAGCTTGAACTCGCTGGGAGCGCGCGAGGCGCGGCCGCTGGCCACCTTGGGCGTAGCGGGGGCGGCGGCTCTGGTGTTGGCCGTTGCGTCAGCCACCGAAGGCCTTCTTCCCGAAGAAGCGGTTCTGCGCCAGCGTGAGGATGAGGATGATGGCGAACAGGATGACAGACTGCGCGGCCGCGGTGCTGAAGTCGTTACGCCTGTAGAACGTATCGAAGATGACGATGCTGGCGGTGTCTACCGCGTCGCGCGTCTGCGGGTCTCGCATGACGAAGATGTGCGTGAACGCCTGGAACGTGCCGATGAAGCCGAGGACCGTGAGGTAGAACGTGACGGGCGACAGCAGCGGCACAGTGATGAAGCGGAACTGCTGGCGTTTGTTGGCGCCATCTATGGAGGCAGCCTCGTACAGCTCGGGGGAGATGCCCCCTAGGCCCGCCAGGAAGATGACGGCGTTGTAACCCGTGTAGGTCCAGATGCCGTAGATGATGATGGTCACCAGCGCCAGCGACGGGCCCGCCCAGAAGCTACTGAAGTCGGCGTTCGGGAACACGCCACCGAAGATCAGCTGCGACACGGGCCGCGTTTCGGTGATCCAGCGCTGCGGCTCGAGGCCGAAGAACATGAGCACCTGGTTGGCCAGCCGCTCCTCGCGCGCGTTGAAGATGCTGCGGAAGATGGCGGCGCCGGCCACCGCGGGCGTTACGTACGGCAGGAAGTACAGCATGCGGAACAGCTCCTGCCCGCGAATCTTCTGGAACAACAAGCTGGCTACTACCAGCGCCAGAGCGATCTGGATGGGCACCGAGCCGAAGCCGTAGTACACGGTGCGCACCAGGCCCTTGAGGAACACGCGGTTGCCGGCGTCCATCATGAGGCCCCAGCCCAGCGAGATGGAGATACCGGCGCCTACGAGCACCATGGCGCCAGCTGCTTTGGCCAGCGACGGTGCGCCCTGGCGGTCGCCCTTGAAGGCGTCGGTCCATAACCAGTGCGCCACGATGACGAGCATGAGACCGCCGAAGAACGCCAGCGCGCCCCACCAGTCACCGAGGGTGTTGAGGTAGTTGGTCAGCCCGATGAAGGCGCCCTTGCGGATGCGCCAGTTGTGCACGCTCATGTAGATGGCGTAGATGATGGGGAAGAGCCCGAAGATGGCTATGAGCAGCGTAGCGGGCAGTATGAACAGGTAACCGGTTATCCACTCCCGCCGCTCGCGCTGCGATACGCGCGGTTTGGCGTGCGGTTTGGAGGTCGAGGCTATGGCCATGGTGGCTTGCCGGCTCCCCTCAGGCGATCTCAGGGCCCGCGAGCACCGAACCGGCCCCAGCAACGTAACGGTAGGCGGTCAGGGTTTCGTCAGCCGCTTTCACTTGGTCCGTCCGCTCGGAAACACTACCCAACTATAGCCAACATGGCGCGGGCGCGGCCGACCCTGGGCGGCGGGTTCGGTAATCGTTCATTAACCTCCGGGAGGCTAGCATTACCACTATGTGGTTCGCCGAGCTGGTCAGCGGTCTAGAGGAAGTCGGGAGCAACGAACTGAAGCGGCTCGGTGCCGGCAAGCTGCGCCGCGTGGCCGACGGCGTGCGCTTCGAGGCTGATGACATGGTGCGGGTCTCGCGGGCGCGCACGGTGGCGGCCCTCTATCTGGCACTCACGTTCGACGTGCCGCGGCCGAAAGCGCTGCTGGGCGACGCTGCTTTCCGCAAGCTGGTGGCGGCCGTGAAGCGCGTGGCCGGCGAGGGCGGCGCCGGCACCGAACTGTCGGGCGGCCCCTTCGACGGTCTGAGACTGGCGGCCGCCGGAAAGGAGAGCCCCGTCATGCAGCGGCTGGGCGAGGAGCTGGCGCGCGCCACAGGTCTCGGTTACGACCCGGAAGATGGGGAGCTGCACAAAT
>JBBAFX010000270.1:0-3266 GCA_041655195.1 Trueperaceae bacterium | reverse complement strand
GCCCGGCACCGTCGGCAACCTCATGCAGTACCTGGCGCTGAGCCGCGCCGCTGGCCGGCTCACGGTCATCCACCGTGGCGCGCAGCAGGGCAACATCTACTTCGAAGAGGGTCTGGTCGTGAGCATAGAAGCCAAGCCGTACCGCGACCTGGCCGCGCTGGCCGCCATGCTGGAGTGGAGCGAGGGGCGCTTCGTCTTCAGGCGCGACCTGCCGCCCCCGCGCAGGACCATGCGCCAGCAAGTGGACCTGCTGCTGCTCCAGGTCAGCCGTCGCCCCGCCGGGCTCCAGGCCGACCCCGCGCACCTGCGCCTAGGTAAGGACGCCGTGCTGGCCGCCGCCAATGGCGAGGGCGTCTACCAACTATCTGATGACCAGTTCTACGCGGAAGCTGGCGAGGAGGTGCTCCTCTCATTGGGCGCGCTGCACCTGTGGCGCAAGCTCGACGGCCAGAGCAGCCTGGGCCAGTTGGCCGCCAGCGGTAACCGTCCCGTGGACGAAGTGGTGGCCGCCGCTCACGAGCTGCTGGACCACAACCTGGCTGATTACGTCTCGTTGCGCGTGGCCGACCCGCGCTTCGTGCATGAACTGAAGCGCGAGGCCGTGGACCTGTTGGGCCCCGTTGGGGAGGTCGTCATAGAGGACGCCTTCATAGAGTTGGGCCTGGTGGCCGAATCATTGCCGGTCAGCGCTGTTGAGGAGCTGTACGCCGAGCTGGGGCGCAGCTTCCCGTGGCGCCTGCGCACCGAGTTCATGCGGCGCGCGGCAGCGCTGCGCACCATGTACTCCCTCGACGCCCCGCTCGGTAGCAGGGTGGTGCGTTAGTAGTGCGTTACGTAGTGATCGTAAGAGAGCCTCTGCCTGAGGACCTGAACCAGGCGGCCATAAGCCTCACGGAAGGTTTCGACCTGCCGACCGAACGTGCTCAGCGTCTGCTGGCGCGAGCGCCCGGGCCCCTCACTCGGCCCGTGCCCGAGCGCGACGCGCGCAACGTGGCCGCCGTGCTGCGCAGCGCCGGCCTGGTGGTGGAGGTGCGCGAGGGCAGCGTGGACGGACCCGTCATGGAGTGGATCCTCCCCGACCTGGCCGACCGGCGCGCCAAGGGGCTGGCCACGCCTTACGGCGGTCAACCCGATCCGGCTCTAACGCTAGCTGGCGCGCACGCGGAACCCGGCGCGCCTCAGCCCGAAACGGCCCGTGACGCAGAGCCAGAGTCCGAAGAGTTCGCTCCGGACACCGACCCCGCGCCACCCGCGGCCTGGGGGGCGCCGGACGAGGCGCTGCCTGCAGGCGCGCCGTCCAGCAGCCAGGAACCCGCCGAGCCGCTCAGCGCCCCCGCGCTGAACCCGCGCGCGACGCACGTGCCCGGCATGACCGTCACCACCCCGCCGCGCGACCCGGCCCGCACCACGCTCGTGCGCGAACCGCCCAAGCTGGAGCGGGGCGGGCTGCGCCGGCGCATAGCCACCGCCGCCACGCTGCCAGCGTTCCTCACCCTGCTGGTCACTCTGCTGGCGCTGGTGGTCACACTACTGCCCATCATGCGTAACGCCGAGGTGCGGCGCGCCGCTAGCACCGCTAACGCGGTGGCCGCCACCCTGGAGGGACTCTCCAGCGGCCTGCCGCTGACGGCGCCCCTGGTGCGCGCGCAGGTGGCGCAGGTGGCTGAACGCACGGCCGCCCGCCTGCCCGCCGAGGGTGTGGACTTCCTGGTGGTGCTGGACGCCGAACGCGCGCCGCTGGTGGCCTGGTACCGCGGGCAAGTGGGCCTCGAAAACATGCCTGCCGAGCTGCTTACTGTGCTGGAGGAGCGCGCCGCAGCGCCGGCGCCGGCCGAACCGGTAACCGGCGTGGTAGACACGCTGCGCCGCACGGGTAACGACCTGCTGGCGTTAGCGGGCCTGACGCGCGAGGAGCCCATCGTGGCCACCGCCGGCGTGCGCCGCGCCGGTGCGGACGAGGGCCTGGTACTGGCCGGCTCCGAAGGGCGCTTGCAGCGCGGCGACGTGGGCTGGGCGCTACTGACCGCGCTCCTCGTCGGTCTCATACCGGTACTGTTCGGGGTGCTGGCGGCGCTGTCGCTGAGCCGCGGCGTGCGCGACGCGATCCTCTACCTGCTGCGCGCCACGGACCGCATCAGCCATGGCGACCTGGAGCGCGAGGTAGAGCTGAAGCGCGACGACGAACTGGGCCAGATAGCCCGCGCCGTGGAGCGCATGCGCGTGAGCCTACTAGAAGCGATGGAGCGGCTCAGGCGACGCTGAACCGCTCCACCGCGGAACCTTGCTGAACCGCACTTACGGCATGGGGTGGCTGCTAGCCAGCTCCTGTACTTCTCTTGAGATGTTGTCCACGTCTACGCCCTGCATGCCGCGGTGGATGAGGTCGGCGACCGCCTTCATGTCCGCCACGGTGAAACCGCGCGTGGTGATGGCCGGCGTGCCGATGCGGATGCCGGACGTGACCCACGGCTTCTCGGGGTCGTACGGGATCATGCTCTTGCTCACGGAGATGCCAACGCGCTCGAGCCGCTTGCTGGCGGTGTTACCGGTGATGCCCTGCGGGCGCAGGTCCACAAGGAACAGGTGGTTGTCGGTGCCGCCTGAGACGATGCGGTAGCCGAGGTCCGCCATGTTCTCAGCCAGCGCTGCGGCGTTCTTCAGCACCTGAGCGGTGTACTCCTTGAACGCGGGCTGCATGGCCTCGTAGAACGCCACGGCCTTGCCGGCTATGACGTGCTCGAGGGGCCCGCCCTGAATACCGGGGAAGATGGTGCGGTCGATCTTCTTGCCGATCTCCTCATCCAGGCCGAAGATGATGCCGCCGCGCGGCCCGCGCAGGGTCTTGTGGGTGGTGCTGGACACCACGTGCGCGTGCGGCAGCGGGTGCGGGTGCAGCCCGGCGGCAATAGGCCCAGCGATGTGGGCTACGTCGGCGAAGAGGAGGGCGTCCACCTCGTCGGCGACCTGCCGGAAGCGCGCGAAGTCGATGGTGCGGCTGTAAGCGCTGGCGCCCGCGATGATCATCTTGGGCTTGAACTCGTGCGCCTTGCGCCTGAGCTCGTCGTAGTCGATGAGTTCGCTGTCTTCGTCGACGGGGTAACCCGCCACCTCGTACGACTTGCCGGAGAAGTTCACGGGCGAGCCGTGGGTGAGGTGGCCGCCGTGCGCCAGGTCCATGCCCAGCACGCGGTCGCCGTTCTCGAGCAGCGCGTAGTACACGCCGAAGTTAGCTGAGGAGCCGGAATGCGGCTGGACGTTAGCCCAGT
>JBBAFX010000269.1:0-3266 GCA_041655195.1 Trueperaceae bacterium | reverse complement strand
ACAGCTCGCGTGCCGCGTTCGCCCGAGTGGTGGATGGCGAACGGGAATCCGTTCAGCTGCTGGCTTATGACAGCCCCACCCCCAACTGGCTGTTGCCGCTATGGTCGTCCGATCCGTTGAGGGTGCAGCAGGCAATCCAGGAGTACGACCGGTCCGGGGATTCCAGCAACACCGAGATCGCATTGCTGACTGCGGTCACAGCGTTGGCCGACCGCGAAGGCACTAAGGCCGTACTGTTGATCACGGATGCCGAGAGCTCGGGTGCGGGACTCACGCCCGACCTCTGGCGCGCCATCGAAGAGGTGCGCCCGCGCGTGTTCACGTTCGAGATCAGCTCCGGTGGCTCCGACTACTCGCAGGACATGATGCAGGACTACGCGTCCATCAACGGCGGCTATTACGAGATGGCGGACGGTGTGGGCGACTTCGACGCCGGCTTCGCGCGTGCCAGTTGCATGCTCAGGCGCCCGAAGGGATACGAGGTCGAGGTGACCCTTGGCAGGGTCGAGCCGCCAGGGCCGGGGACGCTGAACGTGGTACTGGCACAGGGCGCTACGCGCGCCGCGGTGGAGGTCATCTTCGACGCGTCCGGTTCCATGGGCCAGGTGCTGCCCAGTGGCGAGCAGCGCATAGTGGCCGCCAAGCGAGCGCTGGAGACTCTGGTAGGCGACGTGCTACCGGACGAGACGCCGTTCGCGCTTCGTGCTTTCGGGCATATCTCCCCGACGTCGTGCGAGACCAGACTAGACGTAGCGCTAGGAGCCTTGGACCGCGACAAGGCGCTGGCTGCCGTGCGCGCCATCGAACCGAAGCTGTTGTCGGGCACGCCCATAGCTGCCTCCCTGGCGGCGGTCGCCGATGACCTCTCGAAAGCTGGCGGCGCGCGCCAGGTGATCCTGATTACGGACGGTGAGGAGTCGTGCGGGGGAGACCCCGCTGAGGCGGTTCGGCAGTTGCGCGACGGCGGTCCTCTCACGCTGGCCATAGTGTCGCTTGCGCTCGAGCCCGACGCTCTGGCCGTGTTCGAGGCCCTGGCCGAGGAGGTCGGTGCCAGTTACGTGGACGTGGGCTCGTACGAGGCGCTGAGTACCGCCATCGCTGAGGCGCTGAACCCCGCGTACGAGGTCTACGACCTGGAGGGCAACCTGGTGGCGCAGGGCCGCGTGGGCGGCGAGGCAGTGGAACTACCTATGGGCCTCTACCGCGTGCGCGTGCTGAGCGCGCCAGTTGAGGTGTTCGACAACGTGCGCGTGCCAGGCGACGGCAGCGTGACAGTGAACGCCGGTAGGTGAACGCTGAGCCGCGCCAAGGCGCTGGGCCGGGAGCCGGGATGCCACTGCTCACGGTGCTGAAGGTAGTGGGCGCCGCCGGCGCCGCCGTCCTGCTGGTGGCCACTTGGCCTCAACTGCTCGGGTTACACCGCGCGCCCGTTTTCTCGCAACTGACGGCGCTGAAGGGCCTCGTCATACTGGTGGCGCTGGCCGCCATGCTGCTGAGCGCGCTGCTGGCGTGGTGGCTCCGCCCGGTACGGCGCTTCGGCATCGGCCTAGCACTGGTCTTCTTGCTGGTGGCGGGCCTCAACGCCGGGCTGCTTGCTTCTCGAGGGCTCAGCGTCAGCGCAGTTGCCCCCGGCGGTATTAGTGTCGGCGCTGGTGCCGGTGTTGGTACCAGCGACCTGAACGTGTTCACGTGGAACACCCTGGGAGGCCGGCCGGGTGCCCGCCTGATTGCCACTTTCGCTGTCGACCACGATGTTCACGTGCTGGCGCTCACAGAGACGTCGCCTGAGACGGCGCACGAGGTCGCCCGCCTTATGGGTGACGCCGGGCGCCAGATGCAGGTGTTCGCGTTGGCCTCGCCTACTGGCAACGTGGCGCAGTCCACGGCGTTGCTGGTGGCGAACTCGCTTGGTGAGTACGCGCTCGACCTGTCAGTGGGCACCACTCCAGGCGTTCAGTCGGTGGTGGCTAGGCCGCTCGGGGGTGACGGACCGACGTTCGTTTCCACCCACACCATCCCCCCGTTGCCCACCCGCCTCGCTACTTGGGAGCGGGGCCTGGAGTGGGTTGCCGCGCGCTGCCGGGAGGGGGAAGCGGTGGTGGCGGGCGATCTGAACGCCACCGTCGATCACTTCGGCGGCCTGCACGACCTAGGCGCCGACCTGGGCGCCTGCCGCGATGGCGCCTTGGCGCTCGGCAGCGCCGCACTTGGCACCTGGCCTTCTCAGGCGCACATGCTGTTAGCGTCGCCGATCGATCACGTGATGGCCACAGCCGAGTGGGAGTTCGTAGCGTTCCGAGTGGCGACCGAGTTAGATGGGCGCGGCAGCGACCACCGGGCGTTGCTCGCTACCTTGCGGCGGGTGCGGTGAGCGTTTGCCTGGCTGGCGGAATACTGCGGAATGCCGGCGGCCGCGCCCTTAGTCCCGAGCCGCTTCTAGGTGGCCCATGAGCCGCCTGACCGCGCGTGCTAGGAACTCGGAACCCACGAACGGCTTCTGGCGCCGCGGCACGCTCCGGATGATGTGAGCGTACGTAACGGCGTGGTACGCGAGGGCCAGCTCCGTGCCAGCGTCCAGCGAGTCCTTGATACGGCCAAGTAGTTCCGTTTGGCCGGCGCCTGTGAAAGCTTCGAGGACGGCCGCGACGTACTCGCGCTTCAACCGGTCCAGCTCGCCCGGTTGTGGATCGCGGTCCAGACCGAAGTCGGTGAGCGTCTGCAGGTCTACGCCGGGCCACGCCAAGGCGGCGTCGGTCCAGTCGAAGACGATGAGCTTAGGGCGTGATGCCGCGGGTTCCGTGGGTGCTTGGTCCTCCCCGTGGTGAGCGGGCAGCGGGTCATCGGCGGGCGTCAGCAGCACGTTGCCTGTGTGCAGGTCCCCGTGCGTAAGCAGTAGCGGCGCGGTCTTGGCCAGGCGCCTGAGCCGCCGCGTCAGCCAGGCGTCCAGGCTCGGTAACCTGGCAACTTCGTCGTCAGTCAAGCCGGTTGCCGCCGCCTCCTCCCAGAGCACGTTCAAGTCGGCAGCTACTTCGAGCGGGCCACGCTTCGGAACGCCCGCAGCGCGCAACTCTAGCCCCCGCGTTAGTGCCGCCGCCTGTAACTGAGCTATGGCGCGCAGTACGGCTTCCGTGGACACCTTTGGTTCAGGCTCCAGGACCGGGTACCGCTTCGTGGCCATCCAGGACGATGCGCGTGCGCTACCCGGCACCGAGATGGCGCCCAGCGCCAGTACCTCCGGCACCGTGTGAGGAGCGATGTCGTGCAGT
>JBBAFX010000268.1:0-3279 GCA_041655195.1 Trueperaceae bacterium | reverse complement strand
CGAACTCGGGCCCTATGTGGCTGAGGTACTGCGTGTCGAAACGGTTCTCGTCGACCTGCACGCTGAGCCACGGGTCGCCGAGTTCCACTTTGAAACCGAGCGAATCGCCGATGGCTTCGGGCAGGCCGCGGAGTTTAGCGCCACCGCCCGTTACGAGCATGCGGCTGATGAGCGCGTCGCCTGACTGCACGCGGAAGAACTCGAGCGAACGGCGGATCTCGGTGGTTAGCTCCACCAGCACCGGCCGCAGCGCGTCGTACACTCGGCTGGGCGAGAACTGCTCGCGCTTCGCGTCGAAGTTGAGGAGGTCCTCTTCGTCTTCCGTAGGCACCGTGGCGGTGCCGTACTCAAGCTTCACCTCTTCGGCCGAGTCGAAATCGAGACCGAAGGCGCGCTGGATGGCGGCGGTGAAGTCGTCGCCGGAGACGTTGATGTTGCGGTTCATGAGCACGCGCTGCCCGCGTACCAGCGTGACGGTGGAGCTGCTGGCCGCGATCTCGAGCACCACGCCCACCTCGTTGCCCTCCGTGAAGTTCTGGCTGGCGAGGGTGGTCTTGGTGAGGTGCTCACCTAAGAGGGAGCCCTTGAGGGAGCGGAGCAGCGCGAACGGGCGCACATCTATGACGTGCGGTTCCAGCCCGGCGGCCTTCAGGTACTCGACCTGTTGAGAGACCTCGTCCAGCCGCGAGGCGGCGATGACCACCTCGAGCTGGCCGCCCTCCTCAACGTCCTCGGGGTTATCGAGCACGAAGTAGTCTAGGACGACTTCGTCGATGGGGAACGGTATGTACCGTTCGGCTTCCCACCGGATGGCCTCGTCGAGTTCGGCGATGGTCATGCGTGGAACGTGGATGTTACGCGTGATGGCTTGCCGGTTGCTGACAGCGGTGACGGTGTAACGCCGTTGGATTCCAGCGTCATGGAACAGCGCCCGGATCTCGTCAACCAGAGCACTGGGGTCAGTGACCTCGTCCTCCGTGATGATGCCGGGAGGCATGGGCCGCACCGCCAAAGCGCCCAAGGTGGGCGGGTTGCCGGCGCGAAGTTCCACCACCTTCAGCGCACTGGTCCCGACCTCGAGGCCGACCGCCTCGATCTTGGGACTTAGCAAGCGAGACATCCGCTCGCGCAATGAGGCCATAGCTCCTCCTCTAAGTAAATCAGGCGGAGTCTATCACGGTGGGTTCCCACCCCTACGTGAAAAATTCCAAGCAGCGACGAGCTGTTCGGTCTGCGGATATGGCATTTATCACGTTCAGGGCGTTACCTTAACGTGAGAGCCGTATGAGCTAACGGTAATAGCGCGAACACGGCGCTCATTTGCACGTGAACTTTTCGGCTTTCTTCACGGGTTTGCCTGGAGTGCGTACCGCGCGTCAGGTGCAGGCGGCGCGGCGGGTGCGCTTAGCCGGTTGGGGTCCCGCGCGCCAAGTCGTTGAACCGCACGTGCGCGTTATGGAACTGCAGGTCCACCTGTCCGGTCGGCCCGTTGCGCTGCTTGCCGATGATGATCTCGGCAATACCGTGCTTCTCGCTATGCGGGTCGTAGTACTCGTCGCGGTAGATGAACGTGACCAAGTCTGCGTCCTGTTCGATCGCTCCGGAGTTATGCATGACAACGCCATCAGCAAGCCACGAGGCGGGCCCGGGCACGGTGAGGTCGTACACCTGCTCGACGCCGGCGCTCTCGATGCTGACGATGGTGTCCCAGAACAGGTCGGATTCGGAGAGCTTTGCCAGCTGCTCGTCTTGGAGCACCGCGGCGTAAGAGGCGACGGTGGCACGGGAGGGGGCGAACCGGAAGTGCGAGGAGCCGCCGTACGACGTGCCGCGCGCCGCAGCCAGCTGCCGGGTAGTAACGCCCGCGCTAACCGCTGAAGCTCGTACCAGATCGAAGACCTCTACCGGCAGGGTGTCACGGTTGGGCCGCGCCTCCACACCTTCCAGCGCAATGGCCAACTTATTTGCCTGCTGCTGTCGTGGGCCAAAAGCACCGATGTTTTCTAGGAAGAGCTTCTGCTGCTCGGAACCGGAAACGTCCACGGTCCAGGTCCTCTTCTTGTTCGCTGGCGCGCCTAAGGTGGCGACGATGTCGAAACGGAGTAACAGGGCGGCCACGTCCTGCGCCAGTGCCTCACTTGCGGTTGCGAAGAAGACCCGGTGTGAGCCCCTGCGGCCCTGGGGGCGGACGTGTATGCAGCCGTCGGTTGCCCACAGGTGCTGGAGCAGAAGCGCCTGTTGATTGCGCGGGAGCCTGAACACGACTTCGGGCAAGCGCTTGGCGCTCGAGCGCTGACCGAAGATTCCGAGGTCTTTCAACCAAGCGCCGACGCCGGCGGGGTGCCAGCGGTTTCCGTTGCCCGAGATCAGCAGTTGCCACCACTTACCGCGCCCTTCGATACGCGAGACGGTGCTGCCGAGAAGCTCGGCTCCCGCGCGGACGGCAGACTCGTTGGCGGCGTCCGCGGTAGTGAACCGCATGGGCTGGCCCTTCAGGTAGGAACCGTCACCAATCAGCTGCCCCAAGAGCGCGACCTCCTCATCGCGCATGGAAGCCGTGGGCTCAATCTCGGGCAGCCGCCGCGCGATCCCCACCCGGTCGCCTGGCTTCAGGTCCTGCAGGCGCTGCCAGCCGTCGAAGCTGTACCAGAGGTGCTTGGCGGTGGTCTTGCGCACGCGGCCGCTAGCGAGGCGCACCTCGAACACTTCGCGTTCGCCGACTGGCCACACCATGTCGCTTTTGGCCCTGATTATTTTGCCGTCCGGGTCCATGGCGAACAGGTCGGGTTGCTGCCCAACCAGCGCTTCGACGGGGACCCGGCTGCCGTCAGTCAGGTTCACGAGAGTATCGCCGGTGACGCACTCACGCAAGTCGGAAAGCATGGGCCGCTTATTAGGCCGCGACTCCACGGCGCGCGAGAGCTGCGAGAGCACCAGCACCGGCACGTCCAGTTCACGCGCTAGGGCCTTGAGGCCGCGCGAGATGGCGCTGATCTCCTGCTGACGGTTCTCGCTCTGAGAGCGGGTGGAGCCCGACATGAGTTGCAGGTAGTCGATGATCAGGAGGTCGAGGCCGTGCTCAGCCATCAGACGCCGCGCGCGTGAGCGCAGCTCCATGACGGTCATGTTGGCGTGGTCGTCGATAAAGATGCGCGCTTCGGACATGCGGCCGGCGGTGTCGGCCAGGCGCTGGAAGTCGCGTTCCGAGAGCTGCCCGGAGCGCACGCGGCTCATGTCGACCCGAGCTTCGGAGCAGAGCATGCGCTGTACCAGCTGCAC
>JBBAFX010000267.1:0-3292 GCA_041655195.1 Trueperaceae bacterium | reverse complement strand
TCAGGCTCATCGCCGGCTTCGAGAGTCCGGACGGCGGCACGGTGGAGGTGGCCGGCCGCGAGGTCGCGTCCGCCAGGCGTCAGGTGCGCCCCGAGAAGCGCCGCATAGGCTTCGTGTTCCAGGATTTCGCCCTCTTCCCGCACCTGAACGTTATCGATAACGTGACCTTCGGCCTGAAAGGCTCCGCTGCCAGCCGGGCTGCGCGCGCCGAGGAGATGCTCGACCTGGTGGGCATGTCGGTCTTCCGCACGCGCTTCCCGCACCAGCTCTCGGGCGGGCAGCAGCAGCGGGTGGCGTTGGCGCGCGCGCTTGCGCCCGAGCCGCACATTCTCCTGCTCGACGAGCCGTTCAGCAACCTAGACGCCTCGCTGCGCGGCTCCACCCGCGAGGAGGTGCGCACCATCCTGGAACGCACGGGCACCACCACCATCATGGTCACGCACGACCAGGAGGAGGCGCTCTCGTTCGGCGACCGCCTGGCCGTCATGCGCTACGGCAAGGTTGAGCAGATCGGCCGGCCTGAGGAGGTCTACTTCAACCCGAACACGGCGTTCGTGGCGCTCTTCCTGGGGCGCACCAACCTGCTGCGCGGCTCCGTTGCAGAGGGTGTGGCCGCCACCAGTATCGGTCCTGTGCCGGTGACGGGCCCAGCTAAGGGGCAGGCGCTGGTCTCGCTGCGGCCCGACCACCTGCAACTAACGGCGGCAGCCCCCGGCGCGGCGCTGCCAGCCGCCAGCGGCGTGCACGTGCGAGTCATGAAGCGCGAGTTCAAGGGGCACGTGATCGCGTACGAGGTGGCTCAGGCGCAGGCCGACGCGCAGGAAGGCGAGAAGGCGGACGAGCGACTGGTGGTGTACGGAGCCCCCACCGCTGACCTGGCGGTGGGCGACGCTGCCTGGCTCACGGTGACGGGCGCCGGCGTGCCGCTGCGGGCGGGAGTCACCGGCGGCTGAGCGTCGCCAGTTGACCACAGCCTGAACATGGAACCCGGTCTGCCCGCGGGCGCCCGGGGGCCGCTACGCCTGTTCGGCCCCGCGACCCTCGTAAGCTAGCAGCAGCCCCACGAACAGTGAAGAGAAGAGCACGATGCCCAGTGCGTACGGCGCGGCCGTGGCCAACATGCCCTCGTTGGTCAGCCCGAACACGCGCATGGAGAGCGTGCGGTAACCGGTGGGCGCCAGCAGGTAAGTCATGGGCAACTCCTTCATGACGGCCATGAGCACCAGCGCGGCCGCGGCCAGTACGTTGCGCGACAGCTTGGGCATGACCGTCTGAGCGAACGCCACGAAGCGCCCGCGGCCCAGCGAGCGTGCCGTTTCCTCCAGGCGGGGGTTCACCTGCAGCAGCCCGCTGCGCACCGGTCCGATGGCCAGGGCCAGGAACGACACCACGTACGCGAAGCCCAGCACCCAGAACGTCTGGTACCACTGCGGCGTGAACTTGAGCGAGAACATGACCAGCGCGAACGCCAGCGCCACCGGCGGGACCGCGTAACCCAGGTACACGAGCCGCTCCAGCAGCTTGCCGCCGAACCAGCGCGAGCGCAGCGCCGCCACTCCTACAGGCAGAGCCAGCACGGCGGCTATCAGGGCGATGGGGAGGGCCATGGCGGCGGTCTGAAGGAAGGTGGTTACCACCTGCGAGAGCTGCGCGGCGGTGGGTGGCACCAGCGCCAGCCAGCCGGTCAGGGTGGCTAGCGGCAGGCCGAGAGCTGCGCCCAGCACCACCGCCACGAACAGGTACCAGAGGGGCGCCCAGCGCCCGAGCCTCTCAGGTTTCATCAGCCGCGGGGCGCCGCGGCCCAGGCGCGCGTAGCGCCTGCGGCCCAGAAGGCGCAGTTCGAACACCACGATGGTGGTGGTTATGAGCAGTAGCATCAGCGACAGCAGGGCGGCGTTGTTGCGGTCGAACGCGGACGTGTACTGCGTATAGATAGCCAGCGAGAACGTCTCGAAGCGCATGAGCGCTACCGCCCCGAAGTCGCCCAGCACGTACAGGCCCACCACCAGCCAGCCGGCCAGGAGCGCCGGGCGCAGCTGCGGCAGCACCACGCGGAAGATCACCGCCAGGCGGCTCAGGCCTAAGCTGCGGGCGCTCTCCTCCAGGCTGGCGTCGAGGCCGAGCAGGGCGCTGCGCACGTTCAGGAAGATATACGGGAAGGTGTAGAGCGTCAGCGCGGCCGTGGCGCCCATGAGCCCGCTGGGCCGCGTCATTGATACCCCGAACAGCTGCGGTACCAGGCCCATGTAGCCGCCCAGGCCAAGCAGAGCGTACGCCATCACGTAACCGGGCACGGCCAGGGGCGCCACCGCCAGCCAGGTAACCAAGCGCCTGCCGGCCAGGTCCGTGCGCACCACCAGCCACGCTAGCGGCACCGAGATGAGCGTGCCGAACAGCAGCACGAGGCCCGTGAGGGCCGCCGTGTTGCCGAGCAGCATGAGGTTGCGTTGGCGCACCACGAGCCGCCATAACGTGGCGGGCTCGACCTCTAGCGCGCGGATGACCAGGTAGGCGAGCGGCAACAACGTGGCGGTCCCCACCAGGATGGCGGGGACGACCACGTACCAGGGTGCGCGCCAGACGCCGGGCGGCACGCGCACGGTTGGGCGGCTGGCTGTCAGAGCAGGCCGACCTCGCGCAGGAGCTCGAGGGTGCCTTCGAGGTCATCGATGTCGGCCAGGTTCACGTCGGGCGAGGCGGCGGTGACTTCCGCGCTGCTCACCAGGTTGGCGGCGGGCGCCACGGTGGTGGTGATGGGGTACTCCTGGTTCACGTCCGTGAAGAAGAGCTGCGACTCGTCGGTGAGGAGGAACGCCACGAACTGCTGAGCGGCCTCCTGGTTGGCGCTGCTGGCCAGCACGCCCACGCCGGTCACGTTGGCCAGGTTGCCGATGTCGCCCTCACCGAAGAAGGTCTGGGCTACGGGGAAGTTGGGGTCCTCGGCCAGGCGGCGCGGCAGGTAGTAGTTGTTGACCAGGCCGAAGTCGACCTCGCCGGAGGCGATGCCGTCGAGCTGCGTGCCGTTGTTGCGGTACGCCACGGCGCCATTGGCGATCATGTCGCGCAGCCACTGCTCGGCCGCCTCTTCACCGTGGGTGGTGCGCAGGGCGGTAACGAACGACTGGAAGGAGGCGTTGCCCGGCGCCCACGCCACGCGGCCAGCGAAGCGGGCGTCGGTCAGGTCGAAGATGCTGGCGGGCAGCTCGTCAGCGCTGACGCGTTCGCTGGAGTAGGCCAGCACGCGGTTGCGGGCGCTGACCGCCACCCACTCCATGGAGGGGTGGATCTGCTT
>JBBAFX010000266.1:0-3294 GCA_041655195.1 Trueperaceae bacterium | reverse complement strand
CCCGGGTCTTGGGGTTCACCACGTCGCACACGGGGCAGCGGGCGGCCACGTACGGGTCGCCCAGCGAGTGACCCTCCGGCGACATGTCGTGCCCGGAGGCGGTTGCGATGGAGGTGACGGTGACGTCGCGGATGCGGATGGCCACCGCGTCGCCCACCTCGGCGCCCTCCACATGCACGGGCACGGTGACTTCGTGGCCGCCCTTCAGTTCGGGGGTGATCATGGGGCCCCAGCAGCCGGGCGCGGTGCTGGCGATGATGGTGCCGCCGTCGGCCACGGGGCCGAGCATGGGCGCGGCGGGGTCGAGCTGCCCGTCGGTGAAGCTCTGCACCATCACCACGCGTTTGCCCTTACCGGTTTCGCTGGCGGGCGTGGTGCTGTTAGGTGTGCGTTCGGTGGCTAAGGTCATGCTGTTACCTCCATCTTTCCAACTGGTGGCGGTGGGCCGGCGGCTGGGGTGGTGGGGGTGCTGCGCGTGAGCGTGCGCGGTGATCGGCCCACGTAGTTGCCTACAGGGTACCTCACGCTGGGTCGCTGTAAGGTGGCCGTAAGCCCCGCACCTCCGCCGCTCTACATTGGAGGTCACGCTGATGAAGCGAATCGTTGGCATGTTACTGGCCGCTATGGCAGTTCTGGCTCTCGCTCAGAGTGAAACGGTCGTCGAGCCTATCGAGTTCCGCGTAGGCTCCACGTTCGGTCCGGGCGACCTACACCGGACCATGCTCTGGTTCCGGCAAACGGGGGAGGTCGCGCCCTACACGGTGTTGGGCGTGATAGGCCCTAACGGTCATCCCGTGCCGGCGTCCGGCACCTTCCCGCTCGACCTGAGTCACAAGGGCGAGTACACCGTTGCGCTGTACGAGGCCCCGCAGCCCGGCACTTACGTTGCTCGCTTCTCTGGCACCGCGGAGTTGGAGATCTACGTGGAGGTAGGTGAGTTGGAACCGTTGGCTCTGCCCGTGGTTACCCGCCTCGAAGTGGCGGGCTCCACCGTGGAGGTGGAGTGGGAGCCGGTGCCTGGTGCGACCGAGTACCTCGTGTTCCTGATGAGCCCGGGGAGCCGCTCGTTCACGCCGCTCACCGCGCGGGGGCCGGAGACGACCGTGCGGTTCACGGACCTGCCGGCCGACACCTACGAGCTGACCATCGAGGCGCGCGATCACTCCCTGCTGCTCGCGGAAGATGAGCCGCTGCCCGCCAACCCACGGCTTAGCGTTACGACCGAGACGTTCCACGTGCGCCGCTAGCGCCACGTTCCCGCCGGTAGCGAGCTCCACGCTGACACTTGCGGGTTAGTGGCGCGCGGGCTGCGGACCGGCGCGGTCGGGCGCGGATGGGTGCTGCGCTATTGGTGGGTCAAGATGAACCCATGAACATCGTCATATTGACGGGCGCCGGCATCTCCGCCGAGTCGGGCCTGAAGACCTTCCGCGATGACGGCGGACTGTGGGAGGGCCACGCGGTGCAGGACGTGGCCACACCCGAGGCGTTCGCAAAGGACCCGGCGCTGGTGCAGCGCTTCTACGACGAGCGCCGGCGCCAGCTGAGCACGGTGGAGCCAAACGCGGCGCACCGCGCCCTCGCGCGGCTTGAGCGGGAGTTCAGTGGCGAGGTGCTGCTGGTGACCCAGAACGTGGACGACCTGCACGAGCGCGCCGGCTCTGAGAACGTGGTGCACATGCACGGTCAGCTGCTCAGCGCCAGGTGCCTGGCTTGCGGGCAAGCGCACGAGTGGCAGGAGGACCTTGCGCACGGCCCGGCCTGCCCCCAGTGCGGGGAAGCCCGACTGAGGCCCGACATCGTGTGGTTCGGTGAGATCCCGCACCACATGGGCCGCGTCGAGAAAGCCCTGCGCGCCTGCGACCTGTTCGCGGCAGTAGGCACCTCCGGGGTCGTTTACCCCGCGGCGGGTTTCGTGGCGGTTGCGTCGGACGCTGGTGCCCGCACGGTGGAGCTGAACCTCAAGACGAGTGGCGTCTCGTGGCTCTTCGACGAGGCGTACGAGGGGCCCGCCACGCAGGTGGTGCCAGAGTGGGTGGCTACGCTGCTCAGCTGACGCCGAAGTAGCGCCAGTTGCTTTCAGACACGACCTCCACCGCGTCACCGAGGGCGTCGCCACCGTCCGCTCGGAGCGCGGGGCGCTGGTCGATGGGCTTGCCCAGCAGGTTCACGAGCGCCTCGCCCAGGCGAGAACGAGGCTCAGTCAGCGTCAGCGGCCGCCACGAAGTCGCTTTCGGGTAGTGCTGACAGCAGGTAGCGGGTCACGTCGGCGGCGCTGTACGTGTCGCTGTCGTCTAACAGCGGCAGTATGGCGGCGAGGTCGTCGCCGCTCGTCACTAGTGGCTTCTCGGTACCCCGGCTCTTGCGTGACTGGCCGAGGCCCACGTCGGCCATGAGCGCATTGCAGAGGCACTTGCGGCCCACGGTGTCCTCCACCTTGCCGCCCTTACGCACGTAGTCCGCCACGGGTTCGGCCGCGCAGCGGTAACCGTGCTTGCCGTTCTCGTCCTCGTACACCTCACGCAGGTAACCGAGGTCGCACACGCGGCGCCGCTCCTGGTACACGCTCTCGTCGGACATGGTGCCGGGAATCTCTACGACCTTGAACGGGAAGCCGGTGGGCGAAGCGAGCGGGTCGGTGAACACTTGTGCGCGGCCAGCCTTGATCATCTCGAGCACGGCGCGCTTCATGCCGGCGGCTATGCCGCTCTCACGCGTGTACGCGAACAGCGTGCCTACCTGCACGCCGGCCGCGCCTTGCTCTCGCGCCGCCTTGAGGCCGGCGGGCGAGCCGTAGCTGCCGGCCAGCCAGAACGGCAGTCCGAGCTCGGCGATCTTCTCCAGGTCCGCGGCGTCGCGTTCGCCGTACACGGGCTGGCCGAGTTCGTCCAGCACGTTCTTAGCGCGTGGCGGCGCGTTGTGGCCGCCGGCGGTGGGGCCCTCCACGATGAAGCCCTCCACCGAGCCGTTGGCCTTCTTTTGCAGCATGCTGGCCAGGGAGTGCGATGAAACGATTGGGTAGAAGTCCGGGCGGCGCAACGGTGTCATGCCGTGTGCGCCGAAGTCGGCTGGGCTGAAGACCAGAGGTTCTGGGTCGGTGCCTAGGGCCGGGTTCTGCGTGATGTCGAGCCGGAACGTGGCAGCGGCGTGCTGCGCCAATCGGTCAAGCGCGCCGGGGACCTCGCGGGGTATGCCGGCGCCCATGAGCACGTTGTCGACCCCGGCGAGCATGGCGCCGTACAGCGCGGAGAGGTTCGGCAGCTGCAGCTTGGTGAGCAGGTTCACGCCGACCTT
>JBBAFX010000265.1:0-3299 GCA_041655195.1 Trueperaceae bacterium | reverse complement strand
CCAAGGTGGACCGCTTGACGCACGAGGTGGTCGACTACCTGGCGCGCATGCGGCGCTTGCGTGACGACGACCGCATGAGCGAGTACCTGCTACTGGTGGCCACCGAGCTGGAGCACATAGGCGATCAGATCCGCCGGCTGGGCAAGCGCGAGCAACGCCTGCGTAAGGAGGGCCTGGAGTTCAGCCGCGCCGGCCGGGCGGAGCTGACCAAGACGGGCGCGGACGTGCTGGAGCGCATGCGCATGGCGTTCACGGCGCTAGCCACCGGCAACGAGCGCATGGCCAACCGGGTGCTGGAGGGGCGCGAGGAGCTCGAGAGCCTGGTGGCGCGCATGCGCGTGGCGCACCTGAGCCGGCTCGAGGCGCAGCTGCCGGAGTCGCGCGCGTCGAGTTCGCATCACCTGGAAGTGCTGACGCTGCTGCGCGACATCGACGCCAGCGTCTGCCGCATTGCGGGCCGCACGGTGGATATCAAGGAGATCTCGGCGGCCGAGCAGTTGCCCGTCAGTGAGGTAGCAGCTCCTGACGGCGCTGCGTGAGGCGCTCCACCATGTCCATCTTCAGCGTCACACCTATGCCTGGGCCCTCGGGTACCTGCTGAAGACCGTTCACGGCCTCGAGCGGCTGCTCCACTATGTCCTCGTGCCAGTAAAGGCTGGAGCTGGAAGTGTCGCCCGGCAGCACGAAGTTGGGCAGGGTGCTGAGGTGCAGGTTATGAGCGCGGCCCACGCCGCTCTCCAGCATGCCGCCGCACCAGACGGGCGCGCCGAAAGTGAGCGCTACGTCGTGCACCATGCGCGCCGCCTGGTAACCCCGCACCCGGCCGGTCTTCACGTTGATTACGCGGCCCGCCCCGGTGGCCAGGCCCTTGCGGGCGTCCTCGGCGGAGTGGACGCTCTCGTCTAGGCAGATGGCCGTGGCGAGCTGCGCCTGCAGCGCCACGTGGTCGATCAGGTCGTCGTGAGCGAGGGGTTGCTCTATGTAGGCCAGCCGGAACTCGTCGAGCTCGCGTAGGCGTGGGGCGTCCGTGAGGCGGTAGGCGGAGTTGGCGTCCACGCTCAGGTCGGTGGTTGGCAGCGTGGCGCGCACCGCCCCGACCATCTCCACGTCCCAGCCCGGCTCTATCTTCAGCTTCACGCGGCGGTAACCGAGGTCCACGTTGCGCAAGGCTAGGTCCACCGTCTCCTCGACCGTGTCCTGGATGCCTAGCGAGATGCCCACGGGGATGGGGCGCAGCTGGCCGCCCAGCAGCTGCCAGAGCGGCAGGTTCAGTTGCTTGGCCTGCAGGTCCCAGAAGGCCATCTCTACGGCCGCCACGGCCATGTTGTGGCCGCGGATGAAGCGCAGAGCGTGCAGCAGCTCGTTGGCGGTGGCGAACGACTTGCCCACCACTAGCGGGGCCACGTAGGTCTCTATGACGTGCCAGGCGGTGTCGACCGTTTCGGACGCGTAACCGGGGAACTCGCCGGCCACGCACTCGGCGATGCCCTCCTGGCCTTCGGAGAATAGCGACACCAACGTGATGCGCCGGTGCTGCTCGACCCCGAAGCTGGTACGGAACGGGTTCTTGAGGCTCAGGGCCACTTCACGTAGTTCGATCCTGTCAATGCGCATGGGCACCGCTTCCTTACGCGGTGCTCGGTAAGGTCTTGGCACACGCGTTTGTCGTTTAGTGGCCTACTCTACGGCAACCCCCGACGAGGCGAGCATGGAGGTGCTAGCATGAAACACTTAGAACGCAGCACGGACGACGCCCAGACCGCCGGCCGAGCCGGTGGGGCTGCCGACACCCGCGAGAAGCCGCGCAGGACGTTCCTGCAGGACGTGCCGGCCAGCACGCCGGAGGTGCGGCCCGAGGACGTGATACCCCCGCGCTTCCCGGACGACACTCAACTCGAGCGCGAAGACATGCTGGACCCCGAACAGCTCGACGAGGAGCTGGACGAGGGACTGGACGACTCGTTCCCGGCCTCTGATCCACCCTCCATAATCAGCCCCAAGCGGCCGCCCGAGTAGAACGCCATAGGTCGCCACTCCCAGAGCCAGGCCAACCAGCGTTGACCCCACCCCAGGAGGGGTGCTATGTTAACCCGTAACGAGGGTGGCGCCAGGTGACCACCCAAGCCGGTAACCAAGGCGCGCCGCCTTAGGCGTGACCTCACCCCGGCCCCGAACGGAGAACCGCCATGACCGAACTCAAGATTGATGGCATGTCCTGCAGCCACTGCTCCGCCGCCGTCGAGCGTGCCCTGAAGGAGGTCCCCGGCGTCACCGCAGCGCAAGTGGACCTGCAGAGCGGCACGGCCCAGGTGCAAGGCTCCGCTGCCGTCGCCGAACTGGTGGCGGCCGTCAGCGAAGAGGGCTACACCGCCACCCCCGCCTCCTGATGGAGGGGCAGGTGGCCCCGCAGGCCCTCGACCACGGCGCCAGTCACGACTGCCTGCATCTAGACCCCACCACCCGCGCCGACGCCGCCCTGCGGCTGAAGAGCGTGCGCGGTCACGTGGACGGCATCATCCGCATGCTGGAAGACCCCGGCGTGTACTGCGTGGACGTGCTGAAGCAGGTCAGCGCCGTGCAGGGCGCCGTGCGCAAGGTCTCCGAGGCCGTTCTTAAAGCGCACGTTCGCGATCACGTGGTCACGGCCGCGCAACGCGGCGACGCCGATCAGATAGTCGATGAACTCATGGAGGCGCTCAAGTACCGCTTGTGAGCGGTGCGCCCGCGGAAGGAAGAGATGACTCACGCTCCACAACCAACCCCAGCCGCCGACCCCGCACTGGTCGGCAGCGTTCCGCCGATCCTGAACGCCGAGTTCGCCGAGCTCAGCGTGGAGGGCATGACGTGCGCCGCCTGCGTGGGCCGCGTGGAGCGTGCCCTCGGCAAAGTGGAGGGCGTGGTGGAGGCCAGCGTGAACCTCGCCACCGAGCGCGCCACCGTGCGCTACCAGCCCGGGCTCGCGCCCGAGGTGCTGGAGGAGGCCGTGCGCAAGGCGGGTTACGAAGTGCGCCACGTGAGCGCCACCCAGAAACGCGACGAGGTGGAGCGCGAGGCGCGCGCCGCCGAACTGCAGCGCCTTCAGCGCGACCTGATGGTGGCGGCCGCCTTCACGATCCCGCTGTTCATCCTCGACATGGGCTCCATGTTCATCCCCGCCCTGAACGCCTGGCTAGAGTCATGGCTGCCAGGTCAGTCCAAGGCGTACGTGCTGTTCGCGCTGGCCAGCGTGGTGCAGTTCGTGCCGGGCCGGCGCTTCTACCGCCACGGCGTGCCCGCCTTGCTGTGCGGCTCGCCCGACA
>JBBAFX010000264.1:0-3313 GCA_041655195.1 Trueperaceae bacterium | reverse complement strand
GCTGGCGGGGTCGAGCGCGATGGCGATCTCGTCACCGGGCGTGTAGCCGGCCTTCTCGATGGCGTCGAGGAGCACCTCTATCGCTTCGCGGTTGCTCTTCAGGTCGGGTGCGAACCCGCCTTCGTCACCAACATTGGTGTTGTAGCCCTTGGCCGCGAGCACCTTGCGCAGGTGATGGAAGGTCTCCACTCCGGCGCGCAGCGCGCTGCCGAAGGTGTTGAAACCGACCGGTAACAGCATGAACTCCTGCATGTCGACGGCGTTGTCGGCGTGCTGGCCACCGTTGATGACGTTCATCATCGGCAGCGGCAGTACGCGGCCGTTGGGGCCGCCAAGGTAGCGGTAGAGCGGCACCTGCAGCGCGTTCGCGGCGGCGCGCGCCGTGGCCAGCGATACGGCCAGTATGGCGTTGGCACCGAGGTCGCCCTTGTTGGGTGTGCCGTCCAGTTCGCACATGGCGCGGTCCACAGCGGCTTGGTCGAGGGCGTCCATGCCCAGCACCTCGTGCGCTATGCGGTCGTCTATGTTCCTGACCGCCTGCTGCACGCCTTTGCCCATGTAGCGGCCGCCGCCGTCGCGTAGTTCCACGGCTTCGTGGGCGCCAGTGGAGGCGCCTGAGGGAACTAGCGCACTGCCCTGGTCGCCGCTGGCTAGCGTAACTACGGCGCCCACGGTGGGGTTACCGCGCGAATCGAGCTGTTCGATCGCGCGAACGTCTTCGATGGTGGTCATCGGTCCTCCTGTGTTGTCGAGGCTTAGCTGGTTCGTAGTGGAACGACCATGGCGAGGTACGCGGGATCGCCTAAGTCGTTGACAACGCTGGGTGATGCGTTGATGCCCGAGAAGCGCACCCGGATGTCTCCAGCAGCTGGCGTCAGGGCGTCGATGAGGTACTTCGAGTTGTAGGCGAGTTGGATCTCCGAGTCCGTACCCTCCTGCGTCACGTCGATAGCTTCCTGGCTGCGCCCGAAGCTTCCCTCAGCCGTGATCTGCAGCTGCCCGTCCTTCACGAACAGGTCGACCCGGTTGTTGGCGCTCTTATCCGCCATGAGCGCTACGCGCGAGACCGCCTCAGCCAGGCTAAGGGCGGGTAGCGTGATGCTGACAGGGTAGTTGGCGGGGATGACCCGCTCGTAGTCGGGGAACGTGCCGTCCATCAGCTTGAGGTTCAACGAGTAACCCCCGTGTTCCACGCTGAGTTGACCCGCGTCGAGGTGCAGCGCCACCTCGCCGTCGTCGAGGACGCGCAGTAGCTCGTCCACGCTGCGAGCGGGAACGATGACGTCGGCCTCGAGCCCCGTGCCGGCTTCCAGGTGGTAGTAAGCCAGTCGGAAGCCGTCTGTGGCTACCGCTCGCGTGCGGGTTTCGCCGAGCTCGAGCTTCACGCCTCTGAAAACGGCCTGGAAGTCGGCTACTGCGGCTGCGTACTTCACGGCGCTCAATGCGCGGCTGAGTAGGCGCGCATCGATACTGCCAGCGTGGCTCTCGGGGAATACGAGTACCGGCGCGGAACTGGCGGCAACGAGCTGAAGCTTGGTCGTGTAGTTGCCCGAGGAGATCTGCATCTCGCTCTCGGTGAGTTCCATGGTGACGTCTTCACCGGGCAAAGCTCGCACTATCTGGCCGAACACGTGGGCGGTCACAGCGAAGCTTCCGCTACCGCGTGCGTCGGCGGTCAATCTGGCACGGATGTCGACGTCCATGTTGGAACCACTGAGCACGAGAGCGTCGTCCTGGACGTCGATCCGGAGCAGGCTCAGGCCTGGATTACTGGAACGACTTGGAACGATGCGTTCGACTCTGGCTAGCGCATCGGCGAGGCTCTTCTTTGAAACGAGAACCCTCATTCACACTCCTCGATCCGGTGCAGCGCGGTAACGCGGCGCCCGGGGGCGCGTAAAGCATACCTGATAGCACGGGTACAGCGCTTCGTTTGAGCCTAGCGCCGCTAGGCTAGCTTCCGTTGCATACGCGCTAGGAGTGTCCTCCTGCCAGCTTGGGTCACGTCCATTTCGCCTTAGTTGTTGACGAAGCTTCTTCGGAGCTCCACTCCTGTTTTGGAAATTTGAGAGGACCTGGCACGCGTTCCCTAGGCATGAGCCCAGACGAATTCATCTCTCCAAGTTCAGTAGAAGCCTTAATAGTAGGCCCTGGGGAAAGTGTGGAAAAACCGTTTACCCGTCGTGCAGGACGGTAAGGCGCCTGTGGGTGAGCGTGTGGATAAGTGACGCTTGGCTGTGGAGAACCGTCTGGGTCTTCCATAGGTATCCACAAGAGTGTGTGGGACGGGGTTTCTCCACAGGTTTTCCCACACGTTATCTACAGGTACTCCACAGGGTTATCCACAGTTTGTGAGGCTGGGGCTTCGTCCGGGTGACTTGCCGAGGGGCACCGCATACGGCGCGGACAGGTGACGGGTGTGACCGAAGGTTGAGGTGTGCGGTTGCGATAGACGGGGTCAGACGAGGGCTTCCTTGAGGGCTTGCACGTCCCGTGCGATGGGTTCCGCCTGGTCTAGTTGGGTCTGCACCTTGTTGACCGCGTACATGACGGTGGAGTGGTCGCGGTTACTGAAGAACGCGCCGATCTCGGGGAAGGAGTGAGGCGTCAGTTCGCGGATCAGGTACATGGCTATCTGTCTGGGCACCACTAGCTCCTGACGGCGACTCTTGCCCCTTACGTCGTCCGGTTTCACGGAGAAATGCTCGGCGGCTTTCTGAACGATGTCGTTCATGGTCAGTTGCAGGTCGCTGGGGGCGAACACGTCGGACAGGGCCTTGGCCACCGTCTGGCGGTTGAGTGGCTGCTGGCTCATGGAGGAGTAGACGATGGCGCGAACGAGCGCGCCCTCGAGCTCGCGGATGTTCGAGGTGACGTGGCGAGCGATGTAATCGATCACGTCCGGTGGGACCTTCACACCGCGGTACTCAGCGTTCATGGCGAGGATGGCGATGCGCGTCTCGAGCTCGGGCGCCTGGATGTCGGTGATGAGGCCCCACTCGAAGCGGCTGCGGAGGCGGTTCTCCAGGGTGGGTATGTCCTTAGGCGGCCGGTCGGACGACATGATCAGCTGTTTACCCGACTCGTAGAGCGCGTTGAAGGTATGGAAGAACTCCTCCTGCGTGCGTTCCTTGCCGGCGATGAACTGGATGTCGTCGATGAGAAGGACGTCGATGCTGCGGTACCTGTCGCGGAAGTGCGTCATGCGGTCCTCGCGGATGGCCGTTATGAGCTCATTCGTGAAGGCCTCGGTGGTGACGTAAGCGATGGACATGCTCGGGTAGCGCTCGGCCACAGCGTGGCCGACGGCGTT
>JBBAFX010000263.1:0-3339 GCA_041655195.1 Trueperaceae bacterium | reverse complement strand
TCAAGCGTGGCGCCGCTAACACTAACGTCATCTACCAGCAGCGCGCGCCGCGCCCCTCCCACAGATGGGGGCGGCTCAAGCAGCTCTGGGGCGGGTCGCTGCGGGCTGTTGTCTTCGGCGCGGTAGTTGATACGCAGCAGCGCCAGGGGCACGCCCAACTGATGCGCCAGCATGGCCGCGGGCACAGTGCCACCCGTGGCGATACCAACCACCAAGTCGACCTCGGGCAGCTCAAGGCCGCGCAGTCGCTCGCTGATCTCGCCGAACGCCAGCGCGACCTTACCCACTTCAACCACCGGTTGCTTCGCAAAGGCGTTCAGCGTCCCGCCGGTCACCGTCGGCCCCACCGTCCGGCCGCCCAACCGATGATCGCCAGCACCAGCATTCCGGGCCAGGCAGTGGCCAGCAGAGCCGGCAGCGCCGAGGATGTGGCGCCGCCAAACCTGGCCAGGCCGGGGAGCGCCGAGAGCGCGCCCAGAAGGGACGGCGCCAGGTAGTGGGCCGCCAGCCAGGCCAGCGGCGCTAGGAACGCCAGGTGCGGCCGCTTCGCCAGCAGCAGCGCCAAGCCACTGAACAGCACCAGCTCGGTCGTCATGGTGGGCAGCAGGGAGGGGGCGGGCATGCCGGTCAGCAGATGGTTAAGCAGTGGCGCCAGCAGCGCCGCCGTTAGCGCCGCCGCGGGCCTGCCCAACAGCACGCCCAGCAGCGGGGCGTAGAAGATCGGCAGTAGCCGCGCCCCTGCCGGCACGTGGCCGCTAAGGGGAAGCAGGTGCACCATCACCGGCAGCAGCACTGAGAGGCCCACAGCAACGGCGGTGCCAGTCAGGTAGCGGGTGCGGGTAAGAGCGGCCGCGCTCATGGCAGCAAACCAGCGGACTCCGCGTCCAGGAACAGCCGAGCGTGCGGGGTGTTGCGCAGCACCGACGCCGGGCACTCCTCCGTAAGCGGGCCCAGTAACGCCGCCTTGACGGCCGCGGCCTTGCGGGCCTCGGGCACGACAACCTGCACGCTTGTAGCGTTAAGCAGCGCTGGGATCGTGAGAGTGATGGCGTGCGTGGGCACAGCCTCCATGTCCGGGAAGTGGCCCTCCCCCACCTGCTGGCGGCGGCTTACCTCGTCGAGCTCGACGATCTTGACGAGCTCGGGGTCTTCGAACTTGGCGTAGGGCGGGTCGTTGAACGCCAAGTGGCCGTTCTCGCCGATGCCGATGCACGAGAGGTCGGTGCTGCCGCCACGCAGCAGCTCGGCGTATCGATCGCACTCGGCCTGCGGGTCGCCGCCGTTGCCGGCTATCTCGTGGAAGTTGCGGGGCGAGACGTGGTCTACGAAGTGCTGGTGCAGGTAGCGCCGGAAGCTGGCGGGGTGGTCGGCGTCTATGCCGATGTACTCGTCAAGATGGAAGAGTTCCACCCTGCTCCACTCGATGCCTGCCGTTTCGCGCAGCGCAGTTAGGAACGCGAGCTGCGAGTTGCCGGTGGCGAGCAGCACACGTGCATCGCCGCGCTGTTCGATCGCGCCGCGGATGACCTCGGCGGCGTGCTTGGCGGCAGCGACGCCGAGGGCGGCCTCGTCGGGGTGGACCTCGGTCGTTAGTAAGCCGTAGCTAGCTAGGGTGTTGAGGGTCATTCTTGGCCTCCTTGCGGGGTACCGGTCAACGGAACATGTCTGCCATGCCCCGGCGCGTCAGCCGGCTGGCGACGAACACGAGGGTGAGGGTGATGACCACGACCACGCTGCCGAGGGCGCTAGCCGGCGCTATGCGGTGAGAGGTCAGGTATTCGTAGATCGCGATGGACACGGTCTTCCACTTGCCACTGAACAGCATGATGGTCACGCTGAGTTCGCCGATGAGGGTGGAGAAGACCAGGATGCCTCCAGCTAATATGCCGGGCGCGATGAGGGGCACCGTCACCTTGCGCATGGTGTGGCCCCAGCCAGCACCGCAGATGGCCGACGCCTCCTCGAGCTTTGGGTCCACCTGTCCGATGGCGGCCGAGACAGATCGGAAGGCGTAAGCGATGCGCCTCACGAAGTAGCCGAACACCAGAATGATGCCGGTGCCGGTGAGGACGAGCCAGCCGCTGTTGAAGGTCGCGAGGTATGCGACGCCCGTAACGATACCGGGCAGTACGAACGGCAGCATGATGGTCAGGTCTATCACCCAGCGGCCCCTGAAGCGCTTGCGCAGCGCCACGTAGGCGGTAATGGTGCCGAACAGCAGCGCCAGCACTGTGGCGGCGGTCGCTAGGGTGAGGCTGTTGGTGATAGGCGCCAGCACGTCCTGCAGGATCAGCCGATAGTTGCCGAAGCCGTACTCGACGGGGAAGAGCGTGCCCGTCCATCTCTCAGCGAAGCTGGAGAAGAGCACCACCATCTGCGGCAGCAGCGCCAGGAGCAGTAGGCCCCAGGTATAGATGGTGCCGAAGAGGCGGGCCCGCAGTGAGGTGCTGCGGCGCGCTGCGCGGGTCGTGCCGGTCATCGTCACGAACCGCTTCTGGCCCGAGAAGCGCTGGATGACGAGCAGCACTACCAGCACCAGCAGAACGTTCACGACGGCGATAGCGGCGGCGCCGTTCAGGTTGAAGAAGCCCTCCACCTGGAAGAGGATCAGAGTGGGTAGCACGTAGTAGTCGCCGCCCAGCACCCCAGGCACGCCTACGTTGCCGAGCGCGCGGATGAACACAGTGAGCGAGCCGGCCAGGATGGAGGGCAGCACCAAGGGGAAGGTGACTGTACGCAAGATGCGCCAGCGGGAGGCGCCCATCAGCGAGGCGGACTCCTCGATGTAAGGGTCTGCCGCCGCCAGCGCACCCTGCGTGATGAGGAACACGAACGGGAAGTAGGCCAGCGAGAGCGCCAGGATGATGCCGAACGGCCCGAAGATGGACGGCAGGGTTATCCCGAACCAGTCATTCAGGTAGTGCGTGAAGATCCCCTGCCGGCCGAGAAGGATGACCCAAGAGTACGCTCCGATGAACGGCGGTGCGATGAGGGGAATGACCGACAACGACATTATGAGGTTGCGGAACGGGATCTCTATCCGCGCCATGGCGTAGGCGGCCGGCAGCGCCAATAACGTGGCGATTACGGTGCTAGCGAGCGACACCACCAACGAGTTAACAAACGCCTGCTTGTAGAGCGACGAGGTGAAGAAACGCTGGAAGTTCCGCAGCGTCAAATTCTCTAGGCTGAGGGAGTCGCCCTGCGCCACGAAACTGCTCAGGAGCGTCTTACCGATCGGGTAGACGAGGAAGAGGACCAGCACGATGCCCGTCACGGCACCAACCACCCAGGGCGTCCAGTCGCGGCGCCTGCGAGTCATGGCCCCGCTGCTCGACG
>JBBAFX010000262.1:0-3353 GCA_041655195.1 Trueperaceae bacterium | reverse complement strand
GGGCAGCGTGTCCGAGTTCGGCGTGCAGACCACGGGCGGCGGCGGCAAGGTGCTCGGCATCTTCGGCGGCTCCGCCGAGACCGTCACGGCGCGGGTGGCGGTGGAGATACGCTTCGTAGACACCGTCACCGCCGAGATCATGGCCATTGGCCGCGGCGTGAGCGAGGTGTCGCAACGCAACGTTTCCGTGGACGTGGCCAACGTGATGACCAACCTGCGCGTGGGGCGCACCGGCACCACCATCGTGGATTACGCGGTGCGTAACGCCATCCGGGCCGCTATAGAGAACGCGGCGCGGAGCTTGCCGGCCAAGGGTTCGGCAGTGAGATAGGGTCGGCCTAACAAGACCGGATGAACAGCTCTTTAACGCGTCGTTGACGGCATCTTGGCTAAGATGCCAGGCATGAACCGTGTCCTGAACGCAACTAACCGCACTGTGGTGCTGGTACTTACCGTGTTCGCCGTGCTTCCGTTCGCCTTCGCTCAGTTCGGTAAGCCACTCGACGAAGCCGCGTTCGATGAGGCCATGTCTGAGTTCCTTGCGCTTGAAGCGGGCTTCGAGGCGGTCGACGTGGATGACCTGGAGCTCGGCTTGGCCGTCATGCTCCCGGACACTGGCTCCGTGTTCTCTCCCACGGGCGCGCTGGACGCGCTCACCAAAGCCGTCATGGTAGTTGAAATGCAGGAGGGGAGACTGGAGCGCGGCCGTTATCAGCTCAGCGTGCGCCTAATGAACGTGGAGTACGCCGGCTCGCCGGCTCCCAGCCAGTACCTCTTCGTAACAGCCGACCGCTTCAACATCGGTCCCGTGATCCACGCCCAGCTCGTGGAGGAGCTCGGCGCCGATGTCGTGGCGCCGGTGGAGGAGTTCGGGGTGAGCCCGAACGTCAATTGGAACTTCGTTATGCAGCCTGTTCAGGGCCACCAGGCCATGCTCGTGGCGGCTTCTCGCAGCGTGTTGACTGACGAAGAGGCCGCGTGGAGCGCGTGCCTCTACGGCCTCTGCCTCAGTGTGGACTGGGAGCGAGCACCGGAGGCCTGGGAAACCGTTGAGACGCCGGCGTTCGAGGATCTGGCGCCCATGTTCGACCTGGCGGTGGGGGAGTGGGAACTCCTCGATCCGGAGGTCATGGCGGCTGTGGTTGTCGCCGCGGCGGGCTTCGATCCCTTGATGTCGGAGGTCAGCGGTTTCGAACACGTCATCGCTCAAATGGTCATCGACAAGAACGTCGGTCAGGACTGGTCCATAGCGGCCGTGCTCCGGCAGGGCAACCTGATGGACGACTCTCTTGAAGCCATCTGGCACATGGCGGCCGATTTCGGCTTCGTGGAGGCCCGCAGCGTAGGCGTGGCGTACGAGTGCAGGCGGTTGGATGTTGCGTTCGCTCTACCTGGGAGCTACTGTCCTTAAGTACAAGGCGTTGAGAGTGACCCGGTGACCACGCGGCGTGTCGACCCTGACGCGCTCGGTGGGCAGCACCGGCAGCAGACCGTGTTGCCCGAAGTGCGCGTCTAGCCTGTCGACACTAGGCAGCGTCATGCGCCGGTTCGGCGACTCGAAGCCGGCCCACACGTCTTGACTGCCCGGCACGCGGGTGAGTGGCGTGCCGGCCGGCGCCGAGTCGGGCGCGAAGTTCGCAACGAGCGCCAAGCCTCCTGGGCGGAGCACCCGCGCGGTCTCGGCTAGCGCCTGCTGCCACTCGGAGTCCGATTGTGCGTTCTGCAGGGCCCCGAGGGCCACCACCAGGTCGAACTCACCCGTCGGGTACGCGCTTAGGTCGTGCAGGTACCCCTTGCGCACGCGGCGCTCCGCCTCCGTGAGCCCGACCACCTCCGCCAGGCGCGCTTTCGTCTCTGCCACCATCGCCGATGAGGCGTCGAACGCCAGCACGTCCGCGCCGTTGGCTGCGAGCCAGACCGTGTTGCGGCCGCCCGCGCAGCCGACGTCCAGAACCTTCGGGCGTGGCCCGGGCGCCCACGCCTGCCGCACGTGGGCATAGGCGCCGTCGCCCTTCATGAGCGCTACGAGCCGGTGATCAGGCGGCCGCTCAGCGAACCGCTTGGCAACGTCCGCGCTCTCCCACATGTCGTCAACCGCGTGCGTGTCGTCGGGGTGTTGCACCGAGTAGGTGCCGTTGGCAGCTAGCTCCACTTCGGCCGGCCAGCTCCGCATGATTCCTTCAGTGAGGGGATCCGGTGAGCCCCCGTAGTAGCGCTCTAGCACCTGAGCGAACTCTCCGTCGGCTACGTCCAGAGTGGCGAACAGCGTCATGCTGGAGCGCAGCTTCAGGTCGTCGGGCGAGCCGAGCACCTGTAGGGCGCTCAGGCCGCGGTGGCTCAGCAGCGCACGCGAGACCTCCCGCAGTCGTGCGCCTAGCACCCCGTGCGTCAGGTATGCACGCGCTTCCGCCAGCGACCGTATGGCGTACAGCTCCGCCATCGGGCTATACCCGAGCCCAACGACTTGGGGGAACACGAACCACATCCAGTGACCGGTCTTGCGTACGGCGCCTAGCTCCGACAGAGCGGCGGTGTACGAACCCTCCTGAGCCGTCAGGAACCGCGTTAGGTCGAAGGGGTCCTCTGACTCTCCACGCGGGCCAGCCGCCTGCGTTCTCACCCTGGTACCGCGTTCATGCTGCTCCACCCTCTGCCTGTTTTCATCCTCTGCTTCTTCCTACACCGCTCCGATGCGGTGGCGGCCAGACACTTCTTGAAACGGTTTGTCGTGCAGGAGGATAACTCAGCCACCCGTGTCCAGCCGCATCGCAAGACCGGCGCGCGCCATGTGCGCCTTGGCCTGGGCGATGGTGTAGGTGCCAAAGTGAAAGATGGACGCCGCGAGCACCGCCGACGCGTGCCCGTCACGAACGCCTGCCACTAGGTGATCCAGGTTACCGACCCCGCCTGAAGCGATGACCGGCACGCTAACGGCGTCCGCCACGGCGCGGGTGAGCGCGATGTCGTAACCAGCCTTGGTGCCGTCTCGGTCCATGGACGTCAGCAGGATTTCGCCGGCGCCCCTTTCGATGACCGCAACGGCGAACTCGATGGCGTCTAGGCCGGTTGGCTGGCGACCGCCATGGGTGAAGACCTCCCAGCGTTCCGCCTCGCCTGGGCCAGATACCTTCTTGGCGTCGATGGTAACGACAACGCACTGGTTACCGAACCTGTCGGCGGCTGCTGCAACGAGCGCCGGGTTCATCACGGCAGCAGTGTTGATGGCTACCTTGTCGGCGCCAGCCAGAAGCAACCGGCGCACGTCGCTCACCTGCCGGACGCCGCCACCCACCGTGAGCGGCATGAAGCACTGCTCGGCAGTGCGGGCCACCGTGTCGAGGAGCGTCTCGCGT